>CBDUFM010000870.1:0-1506 GCA_965366325.1 uncultured bacterium | reverse complement strand
TATCGCGCTGGCACGGTTGATTATGTGTTGTTTGATCAGGCCTTTGTGCTGACGGAAGACACGCAAGCGATGTTGTACGCAGCAGATTATCCACGGCGAACACATTATGTTGCTGGTACTCGCATTCATTTAGAACACTTAGTGTCGCGTTTAGTCGCGGGAAAAAATACTGAGCGTGAGCGGGCTTTGGCGCTCTTGGCCTTTGTGCGCGATATTCCAGAAAATTATAATAACATGGGCACGGATCCATTTCATGGCGGCACTGAAGAGGAAGTGATTCGCAAGGGTTCATCGATGTGCAATGAGCAGGCGCGGGTTTTAATTGTTCTCGCTCAGATTGCAGGGATTCCCGCACGTTATGTCGGGCACATGACTCAGATCGATTATAATGATCCACATTCAGGTTCTGGCCATGGCGTTGCAGAGTTATTTATTGAAGGCGGGTGGGCCTACATGGATATTCGCGGTGTTTATTTTGAACATGCAGATGGGCGTATGGCGAGCACATGGGAAATTATCAATGACCCATCGCTTTTAGATCATCAGTCTGAATCAGTCTGTGCTTTTCGTCGAAATACAAAAAATCCACTAGCTGGACCACGAAAATATTTCAGTCCAAGCAGCATGCATATTATTGCTGCATATAAGGTGGAAGATCATGGTCGTTATGATTATGCTTGGGTTTATCCATCGCAGTCAAATTGGAATGAGGCGCGAGAAAAAGCTCGTTACATTCGTGAGCATCAACATCAAGCGTTTATGCCGCAGCCCTGTGTGCGGTTTTAGGCACTAGCTAAGAGCGATTCAATTTCTGCTGTGTGGCGGCGATAGCATTCTTTGCTTGCATGATCAAGGTCATCCCGCAGCAATAGCCAGCCACCAGTGCGCAGCTTGTCCCCAGATTTGAGAATATGCATGAGTCCTCGTTCAAGGCTAGTGCGTTGTGGATATTCATCTAGGCTGGGGTACTCACGGTTGTAGACAAAGCGTAGGCCATCATTGCCAAAGGAAGGGAAGGGGTAGCAATACCCAGAGCGAATAAATTGTGTGAGATTGGAGTTTGGTAATATGTCTTCTAGCTGCGTATTAAATATCCACGATGCGCAATTAACTGCTTTGCATGCCGCTCGTTCACTAAAATAGCGATCAAAAAAAGCAAAACCTTTACGGAATGAGTCGAAGCATAAATCTGCTTTCATGCCGCCACCAGATGGGATATGCATATCCAAAACGGAGTCGCCGTGGCGTAGCATGACTTGCCAATCGTCTAGACAGACGCGCAGGGGTTTATGGCTTATCGCACCCGTGGGAAGACAGACATGACCTTCAATAGTTGTGTCTGTTTCTGCAAAGGTAGTTTCCTGTACATGTAGCTTTTTGTCATTCCAGCGAAAACCGTTTTGATCAATGCCAAGACCTGCGCCACTAAACAGCAGCGTGCAAGCAGTTTGTTGGTGGCGCAATAAAATGGGTGCTTGGTGAAAGCTGTCATGCATAAACTCTAGG
>CBDUFM010000869.1:0-1521 GCA_965366325.1 uncultured bacterium | reverse complement strand
CAACGCCAGCCTGCAATTCATCGTACGGGTCAACCAAACCCTTTAATGTCTTGAGCTCACCAATGATACGCTGCGCGACGTCCTGATCATCCCAAAAGCCAGCATCGGACATCCGCGCCTCTAGGTCCGCTATTTCTTGTCGCTTTCGCGCCACATCGAGCATACCCGCATAGTGGTCTACCTTTACGGCTACGGCATCAATGGCTTCGCTGAGTTCACTCATAACTCCGGCAGCCTGACCATCACAGGCCCAAACACAAGGCCCCGACTTGGCTTAGGCACAAGCCCAACTAGGCTGCTCTCACATGCATGAAGCTCCCGCAAACTTTTCGATGTGGAAACGCATCTACCTCCTTGGCTGGCGCTATCCTAGGCGATTCCTGCTCATGCTCGCCCTCGTTATTAGCCTTGCTGGTTTCATGGGATACTTTGTCTATGTCATAGACCAAGTACTTGGGTTCCTTAGTCATGATGAAAACTCTCTCAGCCGTCTTAGTGCTGAGGAAATCAAACAGACCATCCAAGAAATGCACTCACTCGCCATACAACTATTTATAGTCAGTCCCTTTGCCGCAGCAGTCGCATACTTTGCTTTTCTACAAGGCCAATGGATAGCCAATCAATGTATGGTCGAAATTCGTCGTTCCTTTATCGGCCACTTAATTGATCTGGATTTGGGCTTCCATAGCGAATTAGCTCGTGGCGATCTGTTTACACGCATGAGTGGCGACATGGAGCGTCTCCAATCACTCCTTTCGCAAATGTATGGCAAAGTACAGCAGCATCCCTTTGAACTAGTGACCTACCTCGGCATTCTCATCTATATCAATTGGATCATGTGTGCCATTTTATTCTGCGGCGTATTACCATTGTTATTCATATTAGGGAAAGCTTTCAAACGCACTTATAAACGCGGCAAAAAAGCCCAACAACAAATGGCAAATACACTGGTCACCTTTGAACAGATCACCAGCGGCATTCGCGTGATTAAAGCCATGGGCTCACAACAAACAGAAATTGACCGCTTTGGCAACAATAACGTCGATTTATTTAATGCAAAAATGCGTGTAGCCCATTCACGTGCGAGCGCAGATGCTAGCAGCAATGCTTTGGCTTTTTTGTTAATGGCAGGCACCATTTTACTCGGCGCCTATGGCATGGAACACGATTTTGTTCAACCTAAAGATGTATTTATTTTTCTACTTGTTACTGCACGACTCACTACGCTTGCACGAACCTCACAGCGTGCCTTTGGTCAAATTCTAGAACTCTCTGCATCAGCAATACGTATCCTCGGCATCCTCGACCGCCCGAGTTCAATTACTGATTGCGACAATCCAGCCGACTGCCCCGTAACACCAAAAGAATCTATTCGCTTCGATAAAGTCAGCTTCCGTTACATCGACGACAGCGACGATGTCTTGAATGAAATTGAATTTGAAATACCTATCGGTAAATCTGTTGCCTTTGTTGGCGAATCCGGTGCCGGTAAATCAACCATGCTCGACCTCATCCCACGCT
>CBDUFM010000868.1:0-1524 GCA_965366325.1 uncultured bacterium | reverse complement strand
TCACCATCCAAGAGATCGCAGCCACCAGGTCCTTCGAGTCGAAAATGAAAAGCCGCTAAACAAAAACCCCGTGGAAACTCAAAACGAAAAGGACGCCGTGCTGGCAATAAACAGATGCTACCAGGCAATAAACGGAAACTCCGATCATCATCCTCGGCAAGCACCCGCGCCTTCGGCGCACGACTACAGCTCGGCACAAAAAAGAGACGCTGCGAATCAATGGTATTACGACCAAGGTGCTCATCAAATAGGGTGCTGGTCATATGCGAAATTTGCAAACGCAGCTGCTGACTAAGTAAGTCCGCTTGTAGCGCTGGCGCTGCAGGGCCTGCTTGATCCGCTGCTTGCCCTGTTTTTCGCTCTGCGTCTAATTCACGCTCTAGTTCTCGCTCTAGTTCTGTCCTGCGCTTATGTCGTGGCATAGCCCTAAGGTCTCTCTGGCGCAAGCTTAGCGTCTTCTCTCCTTAAATCTACGCCCCTTATCCACAGTCCAGCTACAGAACACATGTCTAAAAGGGATCTACTGCTTAATCGACCGCCTTATAATTATAGCGAGAGACCCAAGCACTTAAATTACCTCACCACCCCAGCTGATCAGCTCTCAGCGCCAAGCAGATGACGCACCTCAACTGGCAAACGCTGATGGCATGCGTAATCAAATATTTCACCATCATAACAACGCCCCAAACTACCCAAGCGTTTTACAACACAGCGGTTCTCGCCTTGTCTCAGCGTCTCGACTGGAATACACACACGCCGTGGTGCCCACAACACAGGATACCAAGCACCGTCATTAATTTGCAGCTCAAAAGCCTCGCCGACTAAATGCGAACAGTCTATAATAAGTTGTGTGGTTTCCGGCGCCCACGAAAGGAGGATCGTAGCCGTGTAAAAAAGGATGCCATCATAATAATGACAACCAACACTGTTCAGGTCATTAAAATCAATCACTGCGTCAGATAACGATGCAGCAACAGTAGGGTCTTCCTGCGCAATGCCAAAGACATCCTTCCTGCAAAAAAAATCACCACTTATAAAACATGCCGCCAATAAACCATCATCCGCACGCACACAATCAAGCTCCAACACTATTTTATTGTGTCCCGCTTGTAAGGCTGCTGCGATTGCAATTGCCTGCGTACCACTAGCAAAGCGTTGCGAATCTCGCACATCATGCTCAGTAAACGTACAAGCATTGACGTGGAGCGCCCATCGCTGTGCGCGTAGTGCCTGATCTTCAAAAACAAAATCAATATCGGTCACTGGACCAGTAAGTTCAAAAGTCCGCGTATAGCATGCTCGCAATGGCGGTAACGATAGGTGTGCCTCTTGCCCAAAGCGCTGCTGACGCGCATAGGTCAATGGAATCTGTGCCTGATGAACCACGGGTGCGCATGCCACCTATGGGTCTTTGACATGTCCGAGCCACTGATCCATGCACGCGGACTAAGTCGAAGCTTTCAAGCCGGCGAGGAGACTATCACCGTACTGCGAGATGTCGATGTTGATATCTGGCCCGGTGAG
>CBDUFM010000867.1:0-1539 GCA_965366325.1 uncultured bacterium | reverse complement strand
TCATATAGCGGGGCATGGGAATGATCGCCACATCGCGTTGACCAGACCAGGTTACAAAGTGTTTTTGGCGGTCCGTCGTTTCAAACAGCCGTTTGAAATCGGAAAAACCTATCGTCTGCAGATGATTAAAGAAAACGACCACATTGCATTGTATTTGAATGATGAACTGGCTATCAGTTATCATGATGTCGAGGTGTTAAACGGTCCAGAACATCAAGGCTTTGGCTTTGAGATGTCCACATCAAATTATCAGATTGATAATGTGCAGGTTTATACCCAGCCTTTACCGCAAAAGATTAGTCCGTTGGCGGTTCCGGATAGTTATTTACAGCAAGGCATGCACGAGTTGGCCTTACGGCAGTACCGCAGTTTGCAGAATGCCTATCCAAACACTGCGATTGCGCATGCGGCGCTCTTGGGCGTTGGGCGTTGTTATACGCATGTGGATAAACGCAGTGATGCGAGTCTCTGTTTTGAGCAAATAGTCACAGAAAACCCAGACGCCGAAATAGCAGCGCTTGCTCTGTTTGAAATGTTACAGAATTTTATTGCTTTAGAAGATTGGGAGGCTGCTAACCATACAGCTGAGCGCATGCGTAAGTTGCAGGTCGGCCACAGTATTAAACGCCCATTTTTCTTGGTCTTACAATCCTATATACTGCATCATCACAATCTTATTGAGCGTGATGATTGGTTGTTGATACCGGACGTTAAAAAACTGATTATAGCCCAATATGAAATTCTCATGGATTACGCCAAAGATTTTGGTGTGGCCGTGGAAGATCTGAGTTCGATTAGACGTTTGGGTGACTTATTAAATGCATTGGGTGAGCATGAAATGGTCTTAGAGCTTATGCCCGATAGCGACCAGCTCGTCATCAACGCATTATATGGTTTGGGGCGTCAAGAAGAGGCCTACCAACGCTATGCTCATGATAAAAACTTACATATATCGATGTTAAGGCGTGATGCTAATTGGGAGGCCATGGAACGTTTGTATCCACAGCATTTTTTCAAAATACACAGTATTGCCTTGCTTGCACAAGGACGCATCGACGAGTTTAAACAACATAATAAAGGGAATCGTGGGGCAGAGGCAAGCTTATTGCTTCGTGACGGTGATTACGAGACGGTGTATAAGAACTATCGCGATACACGTGTGCAGTGGCTAGAGGCGGCCCTGAATTTGGGGCATTATGAAGAAGTCATTAAAATGAACATAAGCCAATATTGGCAGCAGGCACATGCGATGCATGTCTTGGGGCGTGAGCTGGAATTAATCGAGTGGGAGAAATACCCTAAGGCGGCACCAACACGAATGACGACTTATTTTAGACTGGCGATTAAGGCCCTCTTAAAAGGTGATCGCGAAGAGGCCCTCAAGTGGATTGGTGAAATTGAAGCAGTGACCTTGTCATCAGCTGCACCTCATTTTGCGGTCTTTGCCATACCAAGCTTTGTCCGTCATATGGGGCTTGCGCATGCAGATCCAGCAGGCTGTCGCGCAGCCTACCGCGCCTTGGCTGAGCGGGTACGTGG
>CBDUFM010000866.1:0-1539 GCA_965366325.1 uncultured bacterium | reverse complement strand
GTCTACTTATTAAATGCCGCCAACTCTTCGAATACCTCTTCGAGCAAGGCAACATTCTCCTGAATGATATGCTCCTTATCACCACGATGCATGCCAACATTAACGATATCACCGGACTTAATGTGCTCAAAAGCATATTGGAAAGCCATTTTCGGATCAATGCGCCCTGCGCCCATTATCTTATAGGCGATGCACGGTTTTGGAATCCGATTAATACAAGCAATTGCTTTAGCCATATCGCCTAGATCAAAACGCTCACCCTGGTTATTATGCACACTACCACAATCAAAGAAGCAGACGACGTGAAAATCTACGATGTCTAAACTGTGTATCCAATCATGAACTTGCGGCGTATGCCCTGCCGTTCCCACCGGAATACCATGTGTTTGAGCATGAGTCACCCAACGGCGAATCGTTTCCTCGTCTTTTTTCTTAAATAAATTATCGACCACCCCACCATGAATAAATAATGCCTTACACCCTATCCGCACAGCCTCATCGATCGCATCCATCATATCTGGATTACGATTATGGTTTACCTGCGCAATCCATTGTAATTTACCCGCAGTCCCATCTTTAAAGTATTCCTCAAGAGCCTCGAGCACATGCGGGGTTTCATTATTCGTCACCATTGCATTGATGCCTGCCGCCTGCGCCTGACGCCATGTTTCCAATATCTGATCGGTCGTATGGAAATCACGCATGGCCTTATCGCGTTCGGGGTTCTGGTGACTATAGCCACCGAATGGATTGGCTCCGATTAGTAATCGCGTAAAATCTAAGCCACAAAATTTCACAGACGGTAACATATCTACTCCCTTCAGAATATCAGATAGGTTAAAATAACCAATTGCTCACTTAAAACAATCAGAGAATGCTTTGTTAAGCCACGCTGCATAATGCAGATACAAATGACCACTCAGCAGTTCACCGATCTCATATTCCATACACCCGCCTAGACGTTACGCTTAAACGCAACAGTTAGCTAGCGTAATGAGATAAGGGAATGGCACATGCACCAAGAAACGTATCGCCGTATTAATGGACAGGACCTGACAGTTGACCTGTTTGTACCTGAAAAGGTTCAGGCACGCGGCGCTGTTATTTTTTTCCACGGCGGCAGCTGGAACCGTGGGAGCCCAGATGCCTTTCATGCCCACTGTGCATTGCTCTGCGCCCGTGGCATGGTTTGCGCCTCAGCCTCCTACCGTCTCATAAAACACACGGCAGATGATGTTCGCGATTGCATTGCAGATGCGCGTGCCGCTGTTGCATGGATGCGTACACAGGCCAGCGAGCTTGGCTTTGACCCACATAAACTTGTCGCGGCTGGCGGTTCTGCAGGTGGACACCTAGCTGCCTGTACCGGTATTATTGCCGACGATACGTGGCCGACCTCCAAACCGAATGCCCTGATTCTATTTAATCCCGTTATTGACCAAGGTCCGGGCGGCTTTGGCTATAAGCGCATTGGTGAAAGCTATCACGAAGTCTCTCCCCTGCACCGCATCCACAAAGATTGTCCCCCCTGCTGCTTTA
>CBDUFM010000865.1:0-1575 GCA_965366325.1 uncultured bacterium | reverse complement strand
CTGTATGCTCGCGATGAACATCCTGCACACTGTGTAAAATATCTAACGGCACAGAAACGACTTGCGTGCTGTTACGTTCGACACCATCAACTGCAAACCACATCGTATGGGTTGCTAAAAAACCACTTATTGCAAAAAACAAAATCATGACTGCTGCAAATACCGATGCATAGAAATGCATACTGCGGACCAAGACCGCCAGATTGGTCTTCTTTTTTTCGAACTCAGGTGGTGTCGTATTCAATGCGGGTCTCTATCACTGCTAGGTCAGCGCCCCAAGATACCCGTAACAGAACATTGGCAAGCCAGAGCGTCCCGCGTACTAGCTTATTTTAATCTGATCTGAAGCTGCTAGATTACGCAGCAGGAAGACAGCAAGCCACTCAAGCAAGCAGAAAGCACACTATGCCGATTCGTGGACTCAATTATGTGGCACAAGCAATTAGCCAAGCAAACGAGCAGCTGGGTACCTACAAAAAACAAAGTCGCCTGCGCCACAACGATGTGCAATCCCAAGAGCTCAGTGCGAAGGAACTGCAGATTGCAGAAGACCTCGAACAACAAATTTACAACAGCGACACAGCACGCAGTGGTTTTCAATGCCCCTGCTGTGAGCAAGAGATGATTCGCCTACAACACAGCGACATGGAACTGGACTATTGCATGTCCTGCCGTTCGCTCTGGTTTGATAAGGGTGAACTCAAAGCCCTCCTCCTTACCCGCAAAGATATCCCTTCAGATCATTTACGTAGTCGCAACTCACATTACGACTGCCCGCATTGCCATATCCTCATGCGTGAATACGTCTTTTTAAATCCACATAATTTATTGGTTGATAGTTGTCCGCAGTGTCACGGCATTTTACTTGAAGACGACGAACTCGAACGCGCCTTTACCCTCAGTTAATAGTCGCAGCAGTGGATCAATAAGCTATAATTTTCGCGCACGCAACCACGCGCCAAAGCCCATCGAAACTGCAATCCCAATGACAAAAAAACCAAGTGGCGGCCACAGTAAAGATGCAAGTAGGACCAAGCTACCGATACAGACCTGACGCATAGGCGTCGCATCGGGCATCATATTCTCAGCCAAACTGCGTCCAGAAACGCCTATACCAATGCCATAAATAAGCACCGTTACAGCTGTCACTAAAAACCACCCATCCTTGGCCTTTTCAGATATCATGCCGATAATCATGAGTAACGGAATCAGATAGGCTATAAAACCAATAAAAAAACTTTTAACGGGATGCTGCCCCAGATAAACGGATGCCTTTGCATGCCGTGATGTGCGCAATCCATAAAAGATTATTCCGGTACTAAACATACCAGCTACCATACCGCTCACCGCTAGTGTAACACCAATTGCTTCGCCCGCTGACATTAAAGATCCTTTTTCATCTGCTCGAGGGAATCCTTTTGCCCCAACAGTATGTATAACAACGGAATCAGCACTAAACCGCAGCACCATTCCAGAATAGGTAATCCACTAGTCTGCCCGCTCAACGGCTCAACAACAGCCACTTCCAAAAGCGCAAAGGATTGCCAATCACCGACCAGAAAATAATCAACGCCA
>CBDUFM010000864.1:0-1584 GCA_965366325.1 uncultured bacterium | reverse complement strand
ACCCCAATAAGTAATGCGATCATGATAGCGATTAATACAGCCTTTTACATAATCACGCCAATATTGCATGTCCTTAATGGGAAATGTCCTGGTTCCACCAGAAGACGCCCATTTAGTCAGAAAACCAAATGTCGCTAGGATCTCTATGCCATTTTCTGTTGCACAAGCTAATTCCTTATCCGCGGTTTCAAAATTCCACTCGCCCTGCTTAGGCTGCAAGCTCTGCCATTCGGGAAAACCACGCACAATAGTCACACCTGCTTTACGCATTTCTGGAAAATAACGCGGATGCTCTCGACGACCCTCAGCACTATTACATATACCAAATGCACCACCTTGCTGAGCAGGAGAAATCACTGCGTCTTCTGCGCATAGCAACACACGCATTGATAAGCAGTAGCCAAATGTAAGTACCATCAAAAGAAATATTTTACTGCTCATTATCACCCCCTAGATAATTATACGTGTCTGACTCTAAACGACGCAAGTCACAACTGGTGACTTTTAGTGTTATACATATATATCAATTATGGAGCCAGGTCAATTCATGAACAACACAGGCACACAAGTAGAATATGTAACTTATTATTATATTAATACTTACGCTCACCATGTACTGTCTATCACGAGTGGGGCAAACCAACTTTTATATACGTTGCCTTATTGATATATATCTTTATGATGGGCACGGATATAACGAAACATTGAAACATCTGACCAAACTGAAAACTACTTACAAAAAACATTCCATTCTCTTATTAAAATATCTAGACGAGCATCAGCAAACAACAACAAGGAATGCGCATGCGCTATAACACAATCATCCTCTCAGTATTAATATTCATCTCCCTCTGCGGACAGTCTCATGCCGCTGATAACGATAAAGCGGTGAATCAAAAAAAGAAACGGTCTCCGCAGGCAGTACATATACTTGGCACTGCCATCGAAAAAGCTGAAAAAGTCAGGCTCTTCATTCTCTCCGGTCAGTCGAATATGGCTGGTCTTGATGAAACCAGCAGCTTAACCCCTACGCTCGTCAAAGCCTTTCCCAAAGACCATCTTATTATTGTAAAAGATGCGCAAAGCGGTCAGCCAATTCGTCGTTGGTATAAAAACTGGAAACCGGTTGGCGAATGGGAAGCACCATCGCACGGCAAAAGACCTGGCGTCATCCCCCTCTACATTCGTTTAATGGAAAGCGTGCAGTCATCTATTGAAGGTAAGCAAATTGATAGCGCCGTATTTATGTGGATGCAAGGCGAAGCAGATGCAAAAAGCGGACAATCAAGCAACTATCAAGAAAGCATCACCGGTCTTATCAATGACATCCGGCGTGATATTAAATTTCCGAAAATGGCAGCTGTCATTGGACGCCTGAGCGATTACGAAGCAGAAAACGAACATTGGGTTGCACTGCGTGCAGCACAAATGGCCTGTGCCGATGCCGATCCACTTGTGAATTGGATAGACACTGACGATTACAACGGCAAAAAAGACGGACTACATTACTCCAAAGAAGGATACATCGCCCTTGGTGAAGCCTTTGCCAAGAGTGCCATAACTCTTTTACAAGCAAAATAAAAT
>CBDUFM010000863.1:0-1587 GCA_965366325.1 uncultured bacterium | reverse complement strand
ACATCGCTTTGCTCATCTAAGAGACCCTTACCAAGAAACATCAGATTGCCTTGCATAACACCTTGTTCTGGCAAAGGCGCTTTATGGGAACCGTGTACACCAACCCATTGATTCGGATATCGCCAGCGCACCGAACCATCTTTGTCAATCCCAAGCATCCACGGATCACTATTCACCATCGTAGCACCAAAACGATCGCGCATGGACACAACATTACTCACACCCTGATTAAGTTTCAGTGGCATCCCAGTGACTAGCACGGCGTCATCGACAATCTTTTTCATACTCGGATATTTTGGAGCACCCACGCTATTATACCCGTTCGGTTCAATATACATCACAAACGATTCAGAGCCATTCGTCATCGCCATTTGCAAATTGAGCGCATGGCCATTGTTACCCCAACGACTACGCGAAAATTTATACGCCTCCGGTCCTATTTGACATTCTTTCGCTTGTAACTCACCATCACCGTTAGCGTCGATCCATAAAAAGCCGCGACTTGAATGTTTGTGGTCTCTTAGATTTTCAATACCAGCAGCCTTAGCCGCATCGACAAATCCCTGTGGTGGTGTCCAGCCACAACCATAATTAAACGTGCCAATAGAACTCAGAGCGGCCAAGTCTTGGCGCGAGCCATCTTTCTTTAATTCAGAGACTGTGTGAATAAAACCAGATCCCAAAATAAAGGTGCGACCATCCTGATGATGATAGCGATAGCGGTAAGCCCAATCGTGATAGCCACCAAAATGAGATCCGTTAGCACTAAAAATATCTATAACCTTGGCACTGTCCTCACCAGCATCGACATCTAATTCCCATTGTGAACCCATGCCGATCCAATGTTTTGGATTTTGTGGATCAAAACCGCCGCCGCTACCGCCGTAGGGAGGGTTACCATAACGTTCATCAGCAACTTTGCCGGAACGTAAATCAAATTGTAAAAACCGTTTCGGTTGACGACGTTTTTCACAAACCACTAATCTATTTTTAAATACTGCTATACCATCTTGCTGCACCAACCTTGCTGGGTCGTAATGACCAGCATAGGCACCCCCTCCGCTACCGTAACGCTTGGTTTCTTTGCCGTCTTTACTATAGGAGATAACTTGGCCAGCGGCGCGATCTGAAACCAGAAATCCACCATCGGGCAATGCGGCTAGGCCAACAATTTCAGCCTGTTTAGGCGTACACAACTGAGGACCCAGTTTTTTATCGTCGACCAATGTATGAACTGAGCCAGCACTTACTACCAGCAACTCATTACCACGCACACAAATTGGCCCGATATCTTTGATTGCAATACGACTGCGTTCGTCACCACTTTTCTTATCAAATATCAATAAGCCAGCACTGCTACTAGCGAGATATAGGGCATCCCCCTTATGCACCAAGCCATGAATATCACTCGGGTCTTTCAGTGCTGCTTGATAATTATTGATAAAGTGAAAATCCTTTTTCCCTATAAATGCTTTTACCTTTTGCGTCTTAATATCAAAACGCGTCAAGCTAGTGACATGCAGGCCACTCCAATCTGGATTATGGCGGCGCTCCTTAGCCGTTGCAGCATCAGCACCAACGTTAGCA
>CBDUFM010000862.1:0-1612 GCA_965366325.1 uncultured bacterium | reverse complement strand
CGCCACGACCAATCTCATCCACAAAAACATACTTATCAGACAAGCCACCAGTCCGCAGCATCTTATCGGTCGGTGACCGCGTTATCGCGGTTGACCCCTCATCACTATTCAGACTCGTCTCACCACCGAGGGTTACGGTTTCGTACTTCACCCGCTCTGTGCCAATAGTCTTTTTGCCCGATTCGTCGCTTGTCATAATTATCTCTGCTACTCTGCTTTAAGTAACTACACTATCAAGAGTAAGCGACAATCATGCCCATTAGTGACGCATCCATCTCAAGTACTTTCCCAGACGGTATCTAGGCCGGCCCACTGGGGCTCGGACAAGGAATCCAGCCTCCAGCAGGATGCTTACAAATGTTTTACGAACTTTTTGCGCGCCACGGCGTCTAATCTACTAAGCAAGGAGTTCACATGCGTTTCTTCATTCTACTCGTCTTCTGTCACCTACAGGCCCTCTCAGCCGCAAGCTGGGACCACTTTGCAGACAATGTTATCATCCCACAGCGTAGCAGCTTTGCCGTTCCTCATGCGCCACGGGTCCAGATTGAACGCATACAGGCCCAGGTGCGCATCGAGGATCAAATTGCGACGACCACACTAGACATCTTTTTACGCAATCCGCACAGCCAACAACTCGAAGCTGAGATCTTACTTCCGCTGCCGGCGATGGCAGCGGTGCATCGTTTCGACTTTAAAGGTGCCGGTAAAGAGCCGAGTGCCCGCCTCCTATCTCGGACAGAAGCGCGCCAAACCTATGATCAAATCGTTGCCCAGATGCGCGATCCAGCACTGCTCGAATTCATCGATTACCAGCTGCTACGCAGCTCGGTGTTTCCCGTCCCTGCACGCGGCACCCAGCAATTACGCATTTCTTATGAAAGCATTCTCACCGCAGATGGTGACCGCATCGACTACCTACTACCGCGAAGCCAGTCCATCGACTGCAGTATTCCGTGGACGATCGACCTACAGCTTCACAGCACACGAAGTATTGCCACTTGCTACTCACCCAGTCACCAACTCCAACAAAAAATCCTCAATGACAAACAGCAACAAATCCAAGTAACGCAACAGGCCTTACAGGAAATTGGTTCCTTTCATTTGTCTTTCCTGCTGCATGGCACCAATGACGCCATTAGCTATTTTGCCTATCCAGACCCGAGCATAAATGGTGGCTACCTTTTAATGTTAGCCGCTCCCAAAGCCCCGGTCGTCGCTAAACCGATCCAGCGCTGTGTACAATTAGTCATCGATAGATCCGGCAGCATGCACTCAGGAAAAATGGAAGCCGTTAAAGAGGCCTGCCTGCAAATTCTCGCCGGACTCAATGATGGTGAATACATCAACATCATTCATTACAATGAATATGTTCAGAGCTTTGCCGAAACACCCAGCCAATTAAATCCCGCAATACGTGAGCGTTTACGCACCTATATTCAACACATTCGTGCACAGGGCGGCACGAATATTCACGATGCCCTCTACGCAGGACTTCAACAAGCGACTCCGGCCGACAGCCTCCCCCTGATGCTATTTTTAACTGATGGCATCCCAACCATTGGCAAGACCGATGAACGCTCGATTCGTCAGCTTGCCAGCAAGGCAAACC
>CBDUFM010000861.1:0-1616 GCA_965366325.1 uncultured bacterium | reverse complement strand
AGCCCCAGTGATATTCGCAGTACTCGTTATTTTATGAATTACTATTTTTATCGTCAGGTTGATGTAGCTTTGGAGAACACCTTTTCTCCACGCGGTGATGTTGTTGATATTGAGTCTGAATGCCGAGCTTACGATTTATTAATCAAGGCGCGCGGTGGCTTAGATCTCGTGGTTTTGGGTTTAGGTTATAACGGTCATGTTGGTTTTAATGAGCCAGGTAGCTCGGTGAAATCACGAACCCGCGAAGTGGAATTTACTGAGTCAACCTTAGCAGCTTTATCAGATGGCTTTCGATTTAAGAATTTAGAAGTGACGCCAACCAGTGCCTTGGCCATGGGCCTCGCTACGATCAAAGAAGCAAAGCATGTGGTGATTATCGCGACGGGCATTGGTAAGGCCGAGGCTGTTAGTCGATTTGTTGAATATCGTCCAAGTCCATCAGTGCCAGCAAGTCAATTGGTTGATCATGAAAACTTGACGGTGATCTTAGATAAGGGCTCTTCTTCAAAGCTCCATGCGAAGGGCTAGACTAAGCTTGCACATGCGGCTCTTTGAGCGAGCTGTTTGCTATTCGCTAGGGCTAGCGGTTGGTCATCGAATTACTGATAATTAAAGCTGAGAATTTAAAATTATGCAACTGAGTGATTTAGCAAAATCGATACGTGAAATTAATTCTGAATTGCTACAGGCGGCACAAAGTATTCGTAAGCGTCCTGAAAATGTTTTGGGTCTACTAACGCGTGATTTGAGCCGCGAAGAAATTGCCATTATGCAAGATCGCGGCTGTCGTTGCGATGATTGGTCACTGGTTAGTGTGGCAGAAGACTTCGACCCGTTTCGAGTTCGACGAACGCATTTTGTTGGACGCTGCGTTTTAGGTCGCTTCTCGGGTGAAGTCGCAATTTTACCAGAGCTGCATCTGCCAACCGGTATTTATGATTGTACGCTTAATAATGTGCAAATTGGTAATGACTGTTTGTTTGAAAATGTGCGTTACGCCGCGCATGTCATTGCGCATCGACAGGCGGTTGTGTTTGATGTTGGCAGTGTGATTTGTTCCCCGAAAGCAAGTTTTGGTTGTGGACAAAAGTTGCCCATTGCAATTGAGGTAGGTGGTCGTGAAGTGCCGGTCTGGGCAGAGATGACTGTCGATCAAGCAGCGGCGATTGCTCGACAACGTGAGGACCGTGATGGTGTCCAGGCGATTTACGACATTATTGATGAATATAGCAATGAGGCTCAGTCTGATTACGCGGTGATTCAGCGTAATGCGATTATCCGTCATACGGAGCGCATTGTTGATACCTATGTTGGTGATAGTGCAATCATTGATCATGCTT
This sequence comes from uncultured bacterium, assembly GCA_965366325.1. Lineage (GTDB taxonomy): Bacteria > Planctomycetota > UBA11346 > UBA11346 > UBA11346 > JANQLF01. The sequence goes on along the minus strand of CBDUFM010000861.1, from coordinate 276 downwards.
TGGAAATTCAAAATACCTGCATCTTATCGAGTGCAGAAGAACGCACAAAGATTAGTGGAGGCGCTGCCGTACATGATGCGGTTTTACAATGGGGCGCCCAAGTTTCTGGCAATGCCATTGTGCGCCATTCAGTTTTATGTGAGCATGCAGCGGTTGATATTAATGGCAGTGTCGAGCACAGTATTATTGGACCGAATACTAGCATCGAAAAAGGTGAAGTGACCTCGAGCTTAGTCGGTCCGTTCGTTGGGTTTCATCATCAAAGCCTTTTGATAG
>CBDUFM010000860.1:0-1618 GCA_965366325.1 uncultured bacterium | reverse complement strand
CCAATAAATAAGGCCACGATAATGAAGACCAAGACCGCTATTAGCGCAAGGAGCGCATCAACCCAACTCAAATTTTCAAACAACTCATAGACAATCGTCGAAACCGGCCAAGCAAAGGTTAAGTCCTTACTACTACGATTAATTTCAAAATTGAGCTGCAGACCACTGCTTGGGCGAATGACGCATAAGACCGCAGACGCTTCTTTATGTGCATCAGGGATCGAGACCCCCGGCTGCGGAATATACTCTTCGCCACTCCCATAAATTGCATGTCCCGGCATCCGATAGTACGATTCCAATGGCACCCAGAGAGCCCGGTCCATCGGCGTATTGCTCGGTTCTAAAATACCAACAACGGTAAATTCAACATCATGCTTTTGGGTTTCGTCAAACTGGAGACCATGAAAAGAATGGAAAGTCGATCCGACGTCCAATTCAAGCTGATCTGCGACAAACGATCCAATCACCGCTTCAGCGCGGTAGGGATCAAACATACGGCCACCTTCTTGGACCGCTATTTTTTCACCTTTTTTTATTTCGTGCTCGCTAAACATTTCTGGCACACAGCCAACCATGTGAAAACCGTAATAATTATCACCAACAGTTATCGGATAGGCTTCAAGGACGCGCTTATCCTGCTTAATCGCCTGATAGCGCTTCCACGACATGGTGCCCGTAGCCTGATCAAGATGGAACAAACTATTTAACACCAACTGCAAACGGCTACCGCGCGGACCAATAACCGCATTAAAACCCATTCCAGCATTACTAAATGCATCGCGTGATTGAGACTGGACCGCTACAACGCTCATTAACAGTGCGCAGGCGAATGCTAAACTGACAGTACATAAAAGAATACTGCCACGGTATTGTTGGAGTAATTGCTTAATTAAAAAGGATCGCTGTGAGAACTTCACGCTTCGTCCTCCGTGACCGCAAGCGCATCTTCTGTAGAAAACCCATGGCCAACGCTGGATGCATGCGACAAATCCGCAAAAGGCAGCACACGCTGCATCCGACTAAAGACACGCTCGTCATGACTCACCATGAGAACCGCCGTTTTATGCTCAGCCGCCAAAGCTAACAACAATTCGATACACGCATCCGCCTGATCATTGTCAAGGCTACTACTTGGCTCATCTGCAAGTATTAATGCCGGGCGATGAACAAGGGCGCGCGCTATAGCAACACGCTGTTGTTGACCGAGCGACAGATTATGCGGCAGGTAATCAGCATAATCAGCTAAGCCCACCTGCTCTAACAAATCAGCAATGCGCTGATCAGGAATCTGCTCACCTGAGAAAAAACCGCCAACGCGAATATTATCAGCAGCCGTAAAGCCCTGTAATAAATTATGGGTCTGAAATATATATCCAATATGCTGGCCGCGAAACTGATCGCGCGCAGATTCAGACAATGCTAAAATACTGCTGCCACTGAGCGTCACCGTGCCTTGATCAGCCTGTATAATGCCGGCAATGATATTCAGCAAGGTGCTTTTACCGCAGCCACTGGGACCACTAATAACCGCCGATTCACCAGCCCACAACTTGAGCGAGACATTGTCTAAGACAATGCGCTTATCGCCAGCTGGGTCGGTAAAAGATTTACACAATAA
>CBDUFM010000859.1:0-1618 GCA_965366325.1 uncultured bacterium | reverse complement strand
GACAACGCGCGCTCTACTTTAGCCGCGCCGCCATCCCCTATGACCGCGACCAAGGCGCAGCAAGCACACAGTGCTTACGCCATTTGGGTATTTACGCCTATCGTCGCGATATCTTATTGGGCTATAAAAAATTACCTGCTAGCCCCCTCGAGGCACTTGAAAAACTCGAACAACTGCGTGCACTTGAAGCCGGCATAGGGATCGCCTGTGCCACTGTTGCAGATGCCGTTAATGGTGTTGATGTACGCGCAGATTACGATGCATTTCTTAAAAGATTTAGACAGCAAACGGAGACTAATTAATGGCGCAACGCGATAGTGATCGTAAACGACCAGCACGCACTGGGCCAACCCGTCATATATTTGTAACAGGCGGTGTAGTCAGCTCCCTTGGCAAAGGCGTCGCCGCAGCCAGCATGGGCCGACTGCTCGTCAACATGGGCTACCGTGTGTGCATTCAGAAATTTGACCCGTATTTAAACGTCGACCCTGGCACCATGAACCCTTCGCAGCACGGTGAAGTGTTCGTCACCGATGACGGCGCCGAAACCGATCTCGACCTTGGCCACTACGAACGTTTTTTAAATCAACCACTGAACCGCCACTCGACCTATACTGCTGGTCAAATCTATCAAAGCGTCCTACAAAAAGAGCGCGCCGGTAAGTTCAATGGCGGCACTGTTCAAGTCATCCCACACATCACCAACGAAATTAAAGATGCAGCCCGTGTCTTTGATGGTGAGGACTTTGATGTCGTGATTACTGAACTCGGTGGCACTGTTGGTGATATCGAAAGTCTCCCCTTCGTGGAAGCCGTGCGTCAATTTATTCACGAACATGATCGCAAATACGTGACTCTCTGCCATCTTGCTTATATTCCGTACATCAAGGCCGCCGGTGAAATTAAAACTAAACCTGCCCAGCACTCAGTGCAAAAACTGCGCGAAATTGGCCTCATGCCAGACTTCCTGTTTTGCCGAACTGAAAAGCACCTGAATAAAGTCGTCAAAGATAAACTCGCTTTATTCTGCAACGTCAACCGTGAACACATTATTGAGATGGCCGATGTCCCCTTGTCCATCTACGAAGTACCCAACATCTTCCTGAAACAAGGCGTACACGAATTACTCGCACAGCAACTCAATTTAGAAAACACTGAATGCGACATGCATGACTGGGATCTCATGCTACGCCATATTCGCAACCCCAAGGACACGCTTCAGGTAGCGATGGTTGGGAAATATGTCAGCACGCAGGACGCTTATAAATCTGTAAACGAAGCCATTCAGCATGCTGGCTTTGCTAATTTAGTAAAAGTCGAAATCACCAGCATCGAAAGCAGCGAATTCGAAAAAGAAAAGAACGCTCGCCGTTTGTTAAAAAACATGGATGCTATCATTGTCCCTGGTGGCTTTGGCAACCGTGGCTTCGAAGGTAAATTACAAGCCATTAAAATTGCACGTGAACGCGGCATACCCTTCTTGGGCCTCTGCCTCGGCATGCAGGCAGCCTGTGTAGAATTTGCTCGCAATGTTCTCTCACTTAAAGAAGCCAATAGCGTCGAAATGGATCCCAAAACGCCGGACCCCATTATCGATCTCATGGAAAGCCAAAAAGAC
>CBDUFM010000858.1:0-1628 GCA_965366325.1 uncultured bacterium | reverse complement strand
GGTGAACGCGGGCATTCCCAATAATTTAGTAGCAGTGGTGACAGCCATGTTGGCTAAGGACCGTGATAAACGTGTGCAGAATTATGATGAGCTATTAAGTCGATTACGTGCAGTTGAAAACTCGAGCGCGGACAGTGGAAAGTCTGCCACTTCATTGGTTTTGCCGATCCTCATTGTCCTCGCGATTATACCTGTACTGATAAGCATGTTTGCGCCATTCAGTGATGCTGATGATGACGCTGCATTACAAGATGACGTGATGCTGCTGTCAGACCAGGCCGCTGCGGCGCAGCTGGACAGTGTTAACCAAGAGCCTGAACCGAGCGAAACGCCGCCGCAGACGGATGCCGTTGCGACTGAACTTCATTTAATCCCTAATACCTCGCAGTTATTGCCAGTGTGGCATATTGAAGATGGGCAATGGGGTCGTGAAGAGGAGGGGACTGGGATTGCTGGTTATGCACCCAAGGGGCAGACGGCGCGCCTATCCTTGCTTCCAGATCAGGCTGTTGAGCGTGTGGATTTAATTTTTGGTGGCCACGTAGATGAAGGCAAAAAAGCTGCTTTCAATAATTGTGCATTGAGCATTTATTTTGCAGATGATACGATGTGGGATCTTAAAATCGCTGATTACGCAGCGGCTATAAGCCTGGTATCCACGGTGCCAAAAACCTCGGGGTCGAATCCTGGTACTGCTAGTCTGGATGCAGAGGCAGCGCGTCTATGGACGGTGCAGCTACGGCATGCGGATAATGGCTGGGTCTTGTCCTTTGCTGACTTTAAACAAGAGCTCCGTGGTTTTCATGCGGCGATCACGAAGATACAATTCGCGGTCAAAGAGGGTAATGTCTTTATTCGTGAAGCTGTGCTCAACAAGGTGACTGAATAGGGCTTACACATGGTGGCCCTGAGTGCTGTTGCAAGTCATTCTCAAAATGCTAGGATCACCATTTCTTGTGAGCTTAGATTTTATTAATGTACAATTGCCCCATATTTATGGGAAAGGAGACGTAGATGTCCTTGTCAGATGAAGAAAAAGCAAAGGCGATCGATATTTTGAATCGCATTATGGAAATAGAGTTGGCGGGCGTGGTTCGTTATACGCATTATTCGCTCATGGTTTATGGTTATAACCGGATTCCGATTGTTAGTTGGATGAAAGATAACGCGACCGAGGGTTTGACGCATGCGCATAAAGCTGGCGAATTAGTGACGCTCTTGGGTGGCCATCCATCGTTAAAAATTGGCTCTTTGCTAGAAACCGAGCAGCACAATATCGGCGATATTCTGCGCGAGAGCTTAGAACACGAAAAGGCGTCTTTGGCAGCGTATTATGATTTACTTGCGGTTGTCGATGGCGGTAAGTCGGTGCTGATTGAAGAGTATGCGCGCGATCAAATTGTTGCTGAAGAAATGCATTTAGATGAAGTGAATAAGATGCTGCGTAATCCTGGCGACATTAGTAAGTTTGTTGAATAAATTGAATGTTCCGCAGGAGGCTCTCTTTGCCGAGACATCTGTAAAGAGAGTCAACGCTGTGCTCAGGCCCTTGGCTGCGTGGTGTTAACCGGGATTGAATGGATAGCGGAAAATTTGTGATTCGTAGAGCCAGTTTTTGGGCACTTAGC
>CBDUFM010000857.1:0-1644 GCA_965366325.1 uncultured bacterium | reverse complement strand
CAATTGAACATATTGGTTCTGTGAATATTGCTGACGAGGGTCGCTATCAGGGCCAACGCACACGTTGGTCACATGACGAATTAGTTATTAATGATGATACGGGTGAGGGCGCAAACCGCGATGTATCTATCGCGCGCTTGCAAGCGGTGCTCTTATCGGAAAAAGATTCGTTAGATGGTTATGTCTCCTTGCGCATCTTTGAGATCGAACGCGATCCCAGTGGCCAGTTTTCGATAGCCAATGACTTTGTGCCGGCTTGCTTGCATTATGCTGCAGCACCTGCCTTACAACGCTGCCTGCGTCGCTTAACAGAGTTTTTAGATCGCCGTTATGCTGAATTAAATGACCTGCGTCGACAACGTGTGGCGGGTAATATTGAATTAGCCTCACAAGATGCGGGTCTCAATTGGATGCTGCATTTAATTGGCGGCTGTTTACCAAAATTTGCACATTATAGTCGCTGCAAGCCATTGCACCCTGAAGAATTATATTTGAGCATGGCTACGCTAGCCGGAGAATTAACCGCATTTGCTGGCATTAGCGATCCTGGCAGCCTGCCAATTTACGTACATGAAGCACCGGCAGCCTGTTTTAACGAATTATTAGAATTGTTATTATCACTGCTTTCTGAGGGTGTGAGTACACGGTGTAAGAGCATCCCACTGGATCAAATTGCTCCGTATATGTATGCGTGCAGTTTACCGGCAGATGTGGTTGAAGGTGCGCGTCTGTATTTAGGCGTCGCTGCTTCCGTGCCGCCAGATAGACTTATGCGTGAAGTTCCACTTAAAACAAAAGTTGGTTCACGAGATAGTATCAGTCGTTTGGTTGCGCAGGCCGTCCGTGGTGTCCCTCTCGTCTATCTATCGGTACCACCGAAAGAGATTCCAGTTAAACCCGGTACCAGTTATTTCGAACTGCAACGTAGTTCTGATGATTGGCAGGTCATTCAACGTGAAGCAAGTTTGGGTTTCCACATTCCACCAGAATTTGGTGATATTCAATTAACACTACTGGCAGTAAATGAATGAATACACAAGCAATAGAGCAGAGTAAAAATTTAGCTGATCTAGCAGCGCCAATAATTGAGGTTGTTCATGAATACCGTCGTGGTGTCTACAACGCCGATTTTGATGAGCTTGCCGACAGATGCGACCGCCTGTTTGGTCAATTTGAATCAGAGGCCATGGCAATTAACCAGAGCATGGCCTTAATTCAGCAAGCGCGCTACGCATTAACCGCTCTCCTAGATGAAACAATACTGGCTAGTGCAGCACCATTGGTACAGGCTTGGTCGTCGCAGCCATTACAGCTGCGTTACTTTGACGATTTTAATGCGGGTGAAGTGTTTTTTGATAAACTCGAAGATATTCGACATACGGTGGATGAACGCTCGGTTCAAGTTCTCGAAGTTTTTCAGTTATGTTTGGCCTTTGGTTTTAAGGGTGGCCTAGCTGATCGCCGTGGCGCAGACCGCCGCCGCGCCTTGCTTGAAAATATCACCCAAGAAATAAGTAAGGTAAAAGGCGCAGTCGTATTAGAGTCAGGTGTGGCGCATGCGCAGCCCAAGCTAAAAGAAAAAATCAAATCATTTGGTAAAGGCATCCCAACGTGGGTCGTCGTCCTTAGTGTCATAGCAGTAGT
>CBDUFM010000856.1:0-1663 GCA_965366325.1 uncultured bacterium | reverse complement strand
TATGGGTGGCTCTGCTATTTTACTAACGAGCCGAACTTTATGCAACTTACAAGCGGGGGAGCCCGAGGGGTGGAACCCCTCGAAGCTAATGAGTCCCGCCGTAAACGACCGCGCGTTTTAATTTGGATAGCGCTGCTGGGATGTCGATTTCTTTGGGGCATGCTTCCATGCAGTTAAAGATGAGGTGACAGCGCCACAGGCCGTTTGTTCCGTTGACCACAGCGAGACGATCTGCACCGGATTCGTCGCGCGTGTCGGCAACAAAGCGCCAAGCTTTTAATAAAGCAGCTGGGCCGAGGTAGCCGTCGTTTTTCCAAAAGCTTGGACATGATGACGTACAGCAGCCGCAGAGTATGCATTTTGCTGGGTCATCGATGTGCATTTGATCTGCAGGCGATTGAATGCGTTCTTTAACGGGTGCTGGGCTGTGGCTTTCAAAGTATGGTTTAATCGCGCGGTATTTGTGAAAGAAGTGCTCCATGTCGACAACCAAGTCTTTGACCACTGGAAAGCCTTGGAGTGGGCGAATTTCAATGGTATTGCCGGGGATGTCTTGGACCAAGGTTTTACAAGCAAGGCGCGAAGAGCCTTGAATGGTCATGCCACAGGAGCCGCAAACGGCATGGCCGCAGCTACGACGATAGCTTACGCTGCCATCGGTTTCCCACTTGATGCGATTGAGCACACTGAGTATGCGATCTTTGGGTGAGCATTCGATAGTGAAGTCTTGCCACTTAGGGGCCGTGTCGTTATCCGGATTAAAACGTTGGATACGAAAGGTTTTGGTGACGGAGTCAGATGCTGTCATTTTAGTAATCCCTGTACCTTTAATATTTACGTTCTTTGGGTTTCATTTTGTCGAACAAGTGTTCTTCCCAGCCGTCTTCCGGATGGTTTTGAATTAAATACACTTCTCCGTAATCAAGACTAACGTTGCCGTTTTCGTCAAGATGCGCGTAGGTGTGCTTCATCCAGTTTTCATCATCACGTGGTAATTTTTCTTCGTTAGGACCATCAAGGCGCAGATGCGCACCGCGACTTTCTTTACGGACCAGTGCACCTTCGATTTGCACAAGGCTGAAATCGATCATGTAGCCGAGCTCAATGGCCTCGAGTAAGTTGGTGTTGAAGACATTGCCTTTGTCATCGATGCCAATGTTTTTGTAGCGTTCACGCAATTTAAGGACGATCTCTTTGGCTTCCGTGAGCGTCTCATGCGTGCGACGAACCGAAACATTCGCCATCATGATTTCAGCGAGTTCTTTATGAATGGCCCCAGAGCGCTCGGTGCCGGTTGATGATTTAATTGTTTCAATCATCGTATCGACGCGTTGCTGTGGATTATTTGGGAGTGAGCCGAGTGAAATGGCATCTACATTTTTAGCGACATGCAAGCCAACGCGGCGACCAAATACAACTAGGTCGAGCAGTGAGTTGGTGCCGAGACGGTTGGCGCCATGCACAGACACACAGGCGCATTCACCAGCGGCGTATAGGCCTTCGACGATATCGCCTTGTGCATTTAATTTTACACGTCCATTATTATCGGTCGGGATGCCGCCCATAATATAATGCGCAGTTGGCATAACGGGTACGGGTTCTTCCCATGGTTTAATGCCGAGGTAAGTCGTAGCAAAGTCTGAAATTTCAGGCAGCTTTTTCA
>CBDUFM010000855.1:0-1669 GCA_965366325.1 uncultured bacterium | reverse complement strand
CCACGAAAAAAGCGGCCTCATTCACCGCGATATTAAACCAGCCAATATTTTAATCGAACGCAGTGCCGGCGGCAAAGACGATCTCAACTTATACATTGACCAAGACACCGCTAAAATCATTGATTTTGGTCTTGCAAAATCGACAGACGGCAATGACGATTTAACCATGACCGGTCTCACCATGGGCACCCCACATTACATGGCGCCTGAACAAATTCGTGGTGATTCTAACATTAGCCACCAAGTCGATATTTACGCCCTCGGTGCCACGCTCTACCACCTGCTTACTGGTGAGCCACCCTTCGACGGCAATTCACCTGGCGCTATTATGCTCGCGCACATTAATAATCCGATTCCGGATCCGAGTGCAGTAATTCCAAGTATTAAACCGGCGACGGTTGACCTAGTGAAAATGTGCCTCGCCAAAGATTGCAAAGATCGCTTCGGCACCTTTCGTGCTGTCATTAAAGTTTGCGAAAATGCCCTTAAAAACACCGGCACTGATTCGGAATCCGATATGCGGGTTTTACGCAAACCGCTGAAATTGCAAAACACGCACACGGTTCGCAAAACACGCAATGAGCGCAGCCCCAGCAGCTCAGCACCAACGCAGGCACACAATGACGCCGAAACCATGGAAATCGATTCTGACAGCTATCTCCAGGCACAGCATCAGTCGACGAGCCACCACCGCAATAAAACCGGCGCAGTGCGTAAACATGAATCCACTGGCTATCTGGCCGCCGAATCAGCCCTTCGTAAAATTCAAACAGACCGCGTGCGCCGTGAAAGCACAAAGCGCATTCGTCGACCCGATGGTAGCAAGGCCGTTACTGGCAAAATACCAACAGCACGTTTTACGCCAGACCAAAGTGTCGCCTTCGAAGAGGATCCTATCAACGACCTCGGTAGTGGTAAATTACCGTGGCTTGTTTTATCTGGCGCAGTCCTCGCACTGGTACTGAGCATAGCCTCACGCTTTATCTAAATCTGATTTTTTCCCACAGTGCAACGCTTTCCAAGCACAGAAAGCCACTAGACAGATCGCAACGCATACTAGCATGGATCACGTGAACTTTACCAAACGCCACATCGTTTCTCTGCATGATTTGAACAAACAAGACCTGCTTAAAATCCTCAGCGTCGCTCATCAGATTGAACACGAACCTCAACCGGACCTTTTGTCCGGTTTTTTAATGGCAACATTATTCTTCGAGCCGAGCACACGAACACGCCTTAGTTTTGAGGCGGCCATGTCACGGCTCGGTGGTCGCGTGATTGGCTTCGCTGATGCGAATAGCACCTCGGCTAAAAAAGGTGAAAGCCTAGCCGATACCATTCGTATGGCCGAACAATATGCTGACGTGATTGTGATGCGTCATCCACAAGACGGCGCCGCTCGCCTCGCAACGGAAGTCAGTGGCATCCCCATCATTAATGGTGGCGATGGCTCGAACCAACATCCGACGCAAACCTGCCTCGATCTCTATACTATCAATAAATTATTTCCTTCGCTCATAGACGATTCCGACACCTTGACTATTGCCTTTGCTGGCGATCTGCGCTATGGCCGCACGGTACACAGCTTATTGGAAGCGCTCTCGCACTTCAGGGTCCGCATCCTGACTGTAGCCCCCAAGGGCCTGGAAATGCCCGACAATTTTGTGCA
>CBDUFM010000854.1:0-1672 GCA_965366325.1 uncultured bacterium | reverse complement strand
ACTGCAAATAATCGATGACAATCAACTTCATATTGCCTTGGCATTCCAATTGATGGCGCCGCGCATGACTGCGCAATTGCGAAATCGTCATGTCTGCAATATCTAATAGGTCCAATTTCCACTGCGCGATATCACTACCCGCATCATTTAAGGCCTGGTATTCCTCTTCGTTACAGGAACCCATTTCCATTTTCTTAAATTCGACTTTGGCCTTCGCGCTAATCAGTTTCTTGACCAAGTCCGTTGAGTCGACCTCTAGGCTGAAAAACAGAATGCCATCACCCTCTTCGTCCGAGGAAATATTTTCGACAATATTTAAGGCAAAACTGGTTTTACCGACACCAGGACGAGCTGCCAAAATATACAAGCCGCCAGGTCGCAGAGACATCAATACATTATCGATATCATGGAAACCCGTTTTTACACCACTGGCTGGATTATTAAACGACTCACCAATCAAATCGATGGTACGGTCAACGACTTTATCAACGCGTTCGATACCACCTTGCTTGTCTTGGTTACTGAGCTCCAAAACGACCTGACTACCCTTGGCCACCAATTCGACAAAGGAATCGGTCGTCATGTAGGCCTCATCCGCTAAACCTTGTAGATTCTGAATATAGCGACGCTTGAGATAGTAATCCCATAACAGCGTGGCATTCCGCGTCAGGCTTGAGGCTGGGGCAAACTCATTGGCGATTTGCACCATGGTGCCATACCCGCCAATCGCGGCCAAGGCGCTGTCTTCTGGATTGCTGGCCTCGTCCTCTTGACGAAAGCGATAGAGCGACTTGAGTCGCTGGCGGCTCATGCCGTCCAACTGGTCGTTGCTCATCAACTGCTGCTGCTGACGCAGGCGATCGAGCACCACGCCAAAGCGCATACGACTCAATAATTCCGCCACCGAGCTCGCATCGACGCGGTGCCCCTCGTCATCGAGGTCCAAACAGGCCAAATAAAGGATGCGGTGGTCGCGTTTGAAGAAGGCCAGGGCGTGACTGACCGTTTGCCGCACTTTCTGAATGTCTATCGCATTCGTACCAGCGAGTAAGATCGCTAAAACGGCCCGTTCTATCTCGGCATTATGCGGCAAGACACGATCTAAGGACTGTTTTTGCGGCTGATCATCAGCCATAAGCAATGCTCCAAGCGGCCAGTTAACAGAACGCATACTAGCACGACTTTACATTGCTCCAGTTAGAAGATTTTACATTTGTTACCAAGTTTTCCACAATTTCGAACAAAACGAAGGACTCGTCTGATTTGCATTTACCCCTGTTTTCCCTGAGTTTTTTGGGGTGTTAGGGTATTTAGCAACAATCAAGCCCCTAAATCAGCCTAGTTTTCCACAATCTTTTTTAGGCTCTGGACAAGGCTCTCCAAGTCTGTATTGGCATCTACCACATCAGTAGCAGCCAAGCGATAAAGCGGCTCGCGTTGGCCCAAAACCTCAGCCACCTCATCCTCTACCGAAGCCCCCGTCAAACTGGGCCTATCACCAGCATCAGCTGCCAAACGAGCGCTTAAAACAGCAGCAGGAGCCGATAAATAGATGACAGATTGGCAATGTTTCTTGAGTAAGAGACGGTTCTCTTGCCGCAGAATACAGCCGCCACCAGTCGACAACAGGAATGGCTCCTGACGCTGGCACAGCCGCTGCAAGCAGGCTGTT
>CBDUFM010000853.1:0-1674 GCA_965366325.1 uncultured bacterium | reverse complement strand
GATTTATTAACGGATAGTAATGTGGCACTTGAGGGTGTCATTGCGACGCCAGTTGCCCTGTATCGCGGCCTGACTGGGTCAATGAAGAAAAAGGGGACGACCCTAATCATTGACTGCGGTGCACGCTTTACCCATATTTTGGTGCACCGTAAAGGACGTTTGGTGCATTTAGAATGTTTCCCGTTTGGGGGTACACATTTAACCCAAATTCTCGCAGAAGAGCTACTCTTGGATACGCCGCGAGCAGAGCAATTAAAACGCGAGTTAGATATTAGCGCCAATTTGGCTACCGGAAAAGATTTGGAAGGCCAGACCTACCTGTGGCGTGAGGTCCAAGAGCGAGATCGCTTGCTAGCGCCAGCCGCAGAAATATTGCGTGGTATATTGCTCGAGTTTTTCCAATTACGCTTTCAAGATATGCAAGAGCGTGAGCTTATTTCACGTACTGGGCAAATTAACTTAGTTGGTCGCGCTAGCTCACTCGGTGGCTTGCCGCAACTGCTTAAAGAAGTCTTTAATATGCCTGTGGTCTTAGGTACCGGCAAGAAAGACCGTGACCCAAGCGCTGAATTAGCCGACTTGGTCACCTTGGGTCTCGTGCGTACGGCGGCCTATGAGCGCGAGCGTCGTCTGATGGAACGCAATAGCAGCGGCGTGCGTCAAGTGAAACAAGCGGCATTCAACATTTGGGCCTGGTTGAATAAAGAGCTGGAATAATTCCGCACGTCGGTGCTGTGTAGTTAAGTTATGACAGACATGGAACATTTCGACGAGCATGGTTTTGTCCTGTACCAGCGAGCTTTTGAGCAAGAGGCCTTGTCGGCATTGACAGCAATCGTTATGGACTTTCATCAACAATGGATTGTTGATAATCATGATTTTTATCAGACACGCGCTATTAATAGTGCCGGTTTAACCGCCCCGCGTTACCTCAATGACAAGCAGCGTTTGGCGCTGTTTCAGTTTATAGCGAGTGAACAGGTGCTGAGCTTGTTGCAGCCAGCTTTCCAAGCTGATTGTGCATTTTTAAATACCCAATTGTTTTTTGACCCGGTTCAAAGTGATCAGAAAAATTACTGGCACCGTGATGTGCAATACACTGGGCTATCGATTGATGAACAACAGCGGGTCATTCAGGAAGATCAGGTTGTTCATCTGCGCATTCCCTTAAAAGCAGAAAATGGCCTAGCATTAATTCCGGGTTCGCATAAACGTTGGGACACAGCAACTGAACTGGCGGTGCGCCTCGAAGAGGAAGGGCGGCACAGCTTCGAGGATTTGCCTCATGCGCGTTGTTTACAAGCCGCAGTTGGTGATGCCTTGTTATTCTCAGCGCATGCGATTCATCGTGGTCTCTATGGGCAGGAGCGCTTGGTGTTAGACCTCGTCTTCTGTGATGTGAAGGCTCATTTACTGGCCCATAGAGATGCAAATTGTTTGCCCTCAGAGGCTATGTCCAAGCAGCTAGGCAATCTCGCGCTTTTTAAGTCGCTCGATGCCTAGTCGAGAGTTTCACACGATAATATCGTCTACAAAATCTGTTTGATACCAAGTTTTGTGCCCATAGTATGCCGTTTCTACTGATGCAGTATGGATAAAAATAATGACTATACGCAGTGATTATAGAGACAATGGCGTAATTTTGTGGCATAGCGGCGTTGTGACTGGTGAGGA
>CBDUFM010000852.1:0-1680 GCA_965366325.1 uncultured bacterium | reverse complement strand
CATGCCACAATGGCATGTTATCCTGCTTGATGATGATGATCACAGCTACGAATACGTGATCGCTATGTTGATGCAGCTATTTGGCCTCAACCCGCAAAAAGCCTTTCAAATGGCCCGTGAAGTCGACGCCCTTGGGCAAGTCATCGTCGATACCACCAGCCGCGAACGTGCCGAGCTCAAGCAGGAGCAAATCCACAATTTTGGCGCCGACCCACTCATACCCGCCTGTATTGGCTCGATGACCGCTGTCTTGAAAGCAGCTGATTAAGCCGCTCAGCGCACGAGCGAGCACTCATAAAACATCCAGCAGCCACAAGATGGTGATTGCAGGCATAAGACTGTTCACAAACTAAGATTGTGGAAACCAGTCACATTCAACAGCTTGATACAATCCATCGCTTTGCGACCCCAGAACATATCAGTTTTGAATTCCGCATAGCTGGCCCCATGGTGCGTGCCCTAGCCTGGTTGATAGATGTCTTGGTGATGGCCCTGATTGTCATCTGCACGTATGCCTTCCTCAGCTTCCTCGTCTCTAGTCCCGGTTTATTCAGCGGACTGTTTTCCATTTTCTCGTTTTTCATTGTCTGGCTCTACGATCTCTTGCTCGAATGGCTCTGGCAGGGATTCACCCCCGGCAAAAAAGCACTCGGCATTCGGGTCATTGGTGTCGATGGCTTGCCCATCAGCTTTCGCTCCTCCTTTTTGCGCAACACGATTCGCTATGTGGATTGGCTACCATTTGGCTACAGCTTCGGCATGCTCTCGATGTTTTTTAATGGACGCTTCCAGCGCCTAGGCGACTTGGCTGCGGGTACCTTAGTGGTCTACGTCGAAGACAGTAAAAACATTAAACCGCTAATTATTAAAAACAAACAAGTCGAGCAGGCCGTCCTCGATCTACCGGCTACGGCCCTCAGTTTACTGGACGCCGAAGCAACCCAAGCCATAGCCAATTACGCCAGCTCACGCTTACATTATCATCCTGACCGTCGTAACGAAATCGCTGCACACCTAGCTGATCCGATAGCACAACGCCTTCAGATAAAAGACATGAAGCCGGACATTTTATTAAGTGCCCTCTATATGAAATTATTTCATAGCGATGACGAGCAATTAATGGGCGCGAAGGCAGCAAAGTTTTTAAGCAAACGCCGTCCCGTATGGAAGAAATTAGAAAACATTTTAATCAGCAAACGCAAACAAGAAGCACATCAAGCTGAGATATTATCACAACATTATCGTGCCGCCTGCGCCGACCTGGCCCTCGCCAATGCTTATCAATTACCACCACAGAATATTAGCTATTTGCATGGTCTGGTTTCACGCAGTCACCTGCGCTTTTATCAACGTCTCCACTTTAAATGGCGGACCTTATTTAAACTGGTCTTCGAAACGGTCCCCGGACGACTTTATAATGACAGCTGCTTGCGCATTGCTGGCCTAGCCTTTTTTGGCGTGTTTTTTACCTGCGCCCTCATTGGTGCATTTGATAGCTCGATTGCCGAATCATATCTCGGTGTTGCCGAGCTTGAACAGATGCAAGACATGTACGCCGAAGCCCCACATGATCGTGATGGTGATACCGCTGCTGCGATGGGTGGCTTTTACATCGCCAATAATGTGGGTATTTCCTTTACTTGTTTTGCCTACGGCATCTTTGCAGGCATTGGCAGTTTA
>CBDUFM010000851.1:0-1693 GCA_965366325.1 uncultured bacterium | reverse complement strand
TAGTGATTCCGAAGATCAGAAAACAATTCGCTGGCGTTATCGTCAGGATAACTTTGTAGACGACGACGGTGTTATTACCAGTAAGCTCGATCAGAACCAGACGCGCTATACAGCAATGACTTTCATCTGCGAATTAGCGGACTTTTAGGGGACGACCATGGATAAAATTAAACCGTATTTATTCTGGATTATTTGTGGCGCCATTTTGCTAGTGGAGCTGATTCTCATTGCTGTCCTGGAGCCTGTTAATGCAGATAACAAAAATGTCTACAAGGCGGCTTTGGAATTAAATAAAACAGTTAAAAGCTTTAAGACTAAGTTTCACGAGCGTACAGATGCAGAATTACCAAACAGCTTTGCTATCGACGAAGTGAAATATTTCCAAGAATTGCAAACGAATTTTTTGGTGTCGCCAAGTTGGATGCCAGGCCTGCAGCAGGTCGAGCGCGACTTGCAGACGCATAAAAGCAATGTGGAAGTTGATCTGAAAAAACGCAGTGCCGTGCTGCATAATCCAATCAAGCAAACGACCTTGCGTGCGGACTGGTACAACTCTTACGAGATGATGAGTGCGGAGTTGCTCAGCAAGCTGCGTGCGGCAAATCAGCTATCTTTAACAGGCGACCCTTTCTCGCGCGCAGATTCAGAAGATGAAGTATTGCGTACTAATGCGGGTTTGCGTAATGCGGCTGGTTTTTACACCAAAGGTGTTGAATTTCCAACTAATGAAGAATGGCCAATTATTACCACGCGCTTCCGTATTTCTGAGAAAATTGTAGAGGCATGCTTAGCGGCGGAGGGCTCCTTGCTTGATAACCAAAAGATGTCTTTTGGTGACGTTAATTTCGTGGTACCACCCGAAGAGGCGGCCCGCCCACAATTGGCAGAAGTGAGCTGGGGAACATCTGGTGCTAAATGGGATAGTGAGAACTCGATCCCGATTAAGGGCGGACGTGCGATCACCTGTAAGGTTAAATTTAGTGGTTCTGCAACAGCCTTATTGGCGGTAACGGCAGAGTTAGAGAAAAGCCAGTCACCGATCTTTATCGTGCACGGTAGTCAGTGGTCGCAGCCGAAGGCAAATCGCCGCGAAGCGGAGAAAGAAGTCGATAGTCCTATCGAAATGACCCTGCATCTTGGCATCTTAGATTATCAAGGAGGCCAACCATGAAGGTACTCTTAATTCAACATGTCGAGAAGATTGTTCTCCTCTTGGTCCTCGTTTTATGTGGCTTGTGGATTAATGGACTCTTGTCGAACCCCAAGACGCTGCCTGATAAAGATGCAGCCAAGCCTAAGATCGATCAATGGATAAAAGAAGTTAAAGCAGCGGTAGCGGAAACCCCGCCAAGCCCTGAAAAGCCAATGGATTATACGGGCGTTATCCAAAACCGCTTGTCGGTGGAAGTCGGATTTGCTGATACCCTGCAGTGGTTAACGGCGCATCCTGATATCGTCGAAGGCAGTACCGGTTCTAAAAATGTATTTTCTATTTATCAGGTCCTAACACCAACGGTTTCGGTTGAAGATGAGGTTGGTTCGATTCTCGTGAGTGTCGCATTGCCAAGTGACAGCGGCCGTGGCGATGAGGTGAAGGGTGGCTCTGAGGCGAACTGGGAACGTGAGTTGCCAAATAAGGACGTGGTGAAAAACCATGGTCGTTGGTTGGGTGTGCGGGTTGAGTTTAAATCAG
>CBDUFM010000850.1:0-1696 GCA_965366325.1 uncultured bacterium | reverse complement strand
GGGGTCTGTACCGCAGGGTGGCCAAGATGACCGAGGGCATCGCCGCGCCATTGATCGGGATTGAAAATTAGAATATGTGGTAAATCGCTCATGCTGTCAGCATATCAGTACAAGAGATCTGTATAGTCGTGCACTGCTGAGAAAGACCAATCGTTTATGCGCGTGCGTCAGTGTTTTATGCTGCGGTGAGTGCTATTAGAGATGGCCTAGCATTCGTTTGAGATAGTTTAGCCGCTAATGACGGAAGCTCGATCAGGATCGCTATAGGGATAGTGGCCGGCAGCTTTGAGTTTTTTGATGAGGGCCGAACCGCTATTTTTTCTAGCGAAATCCATTTCGTCACGGTGTATTTCAATAATCAGCATCAGGCCCATATTATGTGGCCCAGCTTGGGCGGCATCGGCGTAACTGTCAAAAATAAGACATTTGCCACCAACATGCTCCATGTCTTGTGGAAATTCACAGGTTTCCTTGGGATTTAAGGTGGCCTGCTCTGAGTAGCGACAAATCATATTTAATATGCGTGATATGTTGTTGTGGGCTTTGCCAAATGGAGTGCTGTCGTCTTGAGCGGCGTCGAGATCAAATGCGCACTTGGTAAACATAACCCATTCAAAGCAGTCGAAGGCCTTATTACTAGCAGCGCCTCCGCCAGCGTGGACTAATTCTTTACTGGCGATGCCGGTGCCTGCGATGCCATTGGGGTAATAATATAAATCGAGGGTTCCGCCAATGGCGTAGGGGATTATCGCATGCATGACCATGTCGGCTTCTTGCCCCAGTATGCTTTCCATCCACTGAGATTTTTCTTCATAACAGGCCTCTTCGGCGGCTTCGTCATATGCGTCCTCGTCATCTGCTTGTTGGCCAGATGCTGCTGATCTTCCTTGTCCTGGGTTGCCAGCGCTCTGTTCCGTTTCGTCTTCTTGGCCACCAAAGGAACCGAGTAATAAAAAACCAAGAATAGCCGTAATCGTGTAATCACCCCAGCCCCACGACACACCCCAGTTGACATAAATCACTAAAGCAATGCCCAAGATAAAGCTTAGCGGATGAAAAAGTATCGTGACGAGAAGCGGGTCTTTGTCGTTGTTACTCATAACAGCATCCTTCATGGTTCGATAGGCAGGACAAAGCAGCCCGTCTATTAGAGAGCGTGTAGAAGCGTTTGTATGAAGCAACGCAGTGCTGTCAAAGTTTGATACCATGTTAGCTTATTGAACGTTTGACGCTCTGACGACTTATTGCTACGTAGCCTTGTGATGGCATGGCGTTGCGTTTGCGTGAGGCCGCGTGTTAGTGCTGACGAGCTGTGTTGTTAGTGGCTAATGACTAGTGACTGCGACCGAAAGTCCGACCATTGCGCTTGAGCCAATCTGCTGGGGCGATGAGGACGGTGGTGCCTGCTGCTGGCGGCTCTTTGCCGGTATTATATTTGTCATAGGGCAGGGTAATGCGTTTGCCAATGACGGCTGCGGGTCCATCGATGATTTCCACACCGACCAGATGGGTGACGTGCGGTTCGCGACTATAGCGGAGGCCGTCATAAATACTGATGATGCGCATTTCCATGATCGATTCCAATTTGAGTGCTTGGGACCAGGGAACTGGTTTTTGACGTGGGCCTCCACCACAAGAGCTAAGGAGGCCACAACAGATAAAAAGGCTCATAAGTAGACGCATCTTGATACTATCG
>CBDUFM010000849.1:0-1706 GCA_965366325.1 uncultured bacterium | reverse complement strand
AACGATTTTAATTCCACTTAGCGAAGCCCGCGCCTACCTAGAACAACGCGCGGCAGCTGGAGATTTAATTGACCCGAAGGTCTATGCGGCTTTGTATTTTTTGATGGGTAATAAATAGGTCTGGTGATTAACTTGCGGTTTATGTTTAGTGATCGTAACTGAAGTGGTTTTACATCTGTTTGGTTCGAACTCAGGGTGATAGGGCAGTTTGGTTAGATAGAGGTGTTGTTGCCGTGTTTTTGTCTGGAAGAATGATGTTAATTTTATTATGTTTACCCACATAGAAATTGTCTGAGGTTACCCCGCCGTATTCAGCCCATGCACATTCGACTGCTGGGATTGTAGTCCAGAGTTTTATGATACCGTGTTTGTTTGTGGTGCCTGCTTCTTCCTTGAAAAGCATGGAGAAGCGTTGGTAGGTGACCTTAGCATTGTGGATCGGACTCGAATAGTGTATCCACATCCTGTGAGGCAGCAGATGAGCAAGCAAAGTGTTATTGTACGTAACATTAATGAATCCTAGGCTGAGGATGCTGCTGAGTATCTCGGTTGTCAAGTTGAATAACAGTATATTCGTACACTGTATTCAATGAGCTACCGTTTATGGGCTCATACTTAGTGTTGACTTTACACCATTAACTGTGTATGCTCTACACTATACTTTGATTGGCTTAGAACAGGAACGACAAATGAGCAAGAAGACTTACAGCTATGAATACCCGCGCCCAGCACTGACCGTCGATTGTGTGGTTTTTGGCTATGACAATGAAGAATTGCGCGTGCTTTTGATCCAGCGTGATCTAGAGCCGCATGCGGGTAAGTGGGCCTTGCCGGGTGGCTTCGTACAGATGGATGAGGACCTCGATACGGCGGCAGCACGTGAGTTGGAGGAAGAGACCGGGGTGAAAAAGCTCTACCTCGAACAGCTGTATACCTTTTCTGATGTGGATCGTGATCCGCGCGGGCGCGTTGTGACGGTGGCTTATTATGCCTTGGTAAAACTCAGTGACCATCAGGTGCAGGCGGCGACCGATGCCCGTGACGCCGCCTGGTTTGGGGTCGATGATCTGCCCAGTCTGGCCTTTGATCACCAAAAGATTTTTGATATGGCGATGAAACGTTTACAGGCAAAAATTACCTATGAGCCGATTGGCTTTGAATTATTGCCGGCGAAATTTACCCTGACCCAGTTTCAGCGTTTGTATGAGGCAGTCCTCGACCGCGCGATTGATAAGCGTAATTTTCGCAAACGACTTCTCGCTATGGATATCGTTGAGGAATTAGACGAAGTAGAGCAGGATGTCGCTCATCGTGCGGCACGTTTATATCGCTTTGACCGATCGAGTTATAAGCGCTATCTTAAAGAAGGATTTCAATTTAATTTATAAACGCTGGCGATAGGCCTATTAATTACGATCTAAGCGCCGCGAAAGGAGACAATCATGAAGATTAAAGACAGAATAAAAACCGCGCTTGTGCTCGTAGATCTACAAAATGATTTTATGCCCGGCGGCGCTTTGGCTGTAGAGCAAGGTGATCAGACAGTAGCGATAGCCAATCAATTGATGCCAGCTTACGATCTCGTCGTGGCCACCCAAGATTGGCATCCCGCCGACCACGGTAGCTTCGCTGCTAATTACATTGGCAAAAATATCTTCGACAGCGTCGATTTAAATGGTCTAGAGCAAATCCTGTGGCCAGTGCAC
>CBDUFM010000848.1:0-1726 GCA_965366325.1 uncultured bacterium | reverse complement strand
CATCCTCCATAAGCAAGCTGAAATCATCGAGCAATTCGAAGCCTTCGAAACGTGGGAAGAGCGCTATAAACAAATAATTTCCATCGCCCGCGACCTCGACGAGCTTGATGACCAATATAAAAATGAAGACAACAAAGTGCGTGGCTGCTCCAGCACTGTCTGGCTACACGCCTATCTTAAAGATGGTCGCGTGGTCTACAAAGCTGATAGCGATGCGATTATCGTTCGCGGCTTGGTTTCATTGATTATCCGTGTCTACTCCAATGAAACACCCGATGATATATTGGCCGCTGCGCCTGATTTTATTGAAGAACTTGGCCTCAACCAAAACTTATCAAGTAACCGCGCCAATGGTCTGAGTGCGATGGTTAAACAAGTTAAAGCTTACGCACTAGCCTTTAAGGCACAGGCGTAGAAAAAACATAGCCCAACTGCCTACGCTATAAATGCTTCATCATTTTTAAGTGTATTGCCGGCATAATAAACCGATTCAGCTGCCAATAGCTTTCTCTTAATAGCAAGCCCATCGCTGCGGCCATTCATAAAACCACCTAACTGCCCACCACTAGCCACTACGCGGTGACAGGGAATCAACAGTGGGAATCTATTCTTAGCCATACATGATCCAACACTGCGCGCCGCACCGGGTCTTCCTAATTTCTCAGCTAAGCCACCATAACTAATTACCTGGCCACTCGGCACCTCGGTTGCCAAGCAGGTCCAGATTGCTTGTTGCCAAGCCGTGCAGCCAGAAAAATCACAGCGTTTCAGTGCCCAATCAATCAAACGTCGGTTACGCTTGCCGTTAATAATGGCTGAAATTTTTGCTAAATCTGGATGATCTTTTTGGACACGCCCTTTGGTAAAAGTGGCGCTCGCCGGCGGAATGCAGATCTTTTCAATGCACAACGCTGCGTGGTCCTCATGCCACAACAAGGCATGCTCACCAATCGCTGAAGCAATCGTACTATAAAACACCACTTAAGCCTCAGTCGTCTCAGCGCTATCAGGCATATCTGGGCCCGGCTCGAACGGAACCAGCACGTGGTCCTCGCCCTCACTCTTGGCAACCACCACGGCACCACAGGAATCACCCCAAATATTGACGGACGTGCGACACATATCCAACAATCGATCAACAACGAGGATAATGGCCAAGCCCTCCATCGGCACTCCAACCGCCTGTAAAATAATGACAATCGCGACCAAGCTTGCGGATGGCACCCCTGCGACACCAATAGACGTTAACAAAGCTACCATAATAATGAAAAATTGCTGCGCTAAATCTAAATGAATGCCATAAAGCTGTGCGATAAACAAAGCCGCCACACATTCAAATAAAGCCGTACCATCCATATTGACGGTGGCACCAAGCGGCAGCACAAAACTAGCCGTACGCTTAGAAACACGTGATCTATTTTCCACACAATCCAAGGTAACGGGTAAAGTCGCTGATGAAGAGGCCGTCGAAAAGGCCGTAATTATGGCCGGCATCATTGCCTTCAAATGGGCGATAGGACTTACCCCTGCAATAAATTTCAAAATCAACGGCATGACAATTAAAGCATGCACCGCTAAAGCCAGTATCGTCGTCAACGCAAACTTTAATATCATGACCAGCAAATCATCGAGGCGACCATCCCCCCCAAGCCCGACATAACTATCGGACAGGGTCTTGGCGATGAGCGCACAAATACCAATCGGCGCAAATTTCAACACCAAGTTT
>CBDUFM010000847.1:0-1727 GCA_965366325.1 uncultured bacterium | reverse complement strand
CTGGATTGCAGTCTTGTGCTTTGGCTAATTGAAAACACGGCAGAGCAAGATCTGCAGCGCCAGCCTTGCTGGGTGCACCGAGTAATTTATCGATGCTGGCAGCGTCGACCTCAGCTTTTTCAGCGAGTGCCTTGCAGATGGTGGCGGTAATTGGTTGTTTGAGTAAATATTCCATAATCAGGCGCGAAGTGTGTCTTTTGGCCTGTCCGAGCAAGTCTAGGGACTTGTTTATGGATCCACAAATCGTCTGGAATTAAGTTGTACTGTTGGCTCTTAGTGATGGTCGTTCAATGTTTTTACTTCACATCCCGCAATGAGGTCATGTGGTCCGCGTGCGTTGCAGCAAGCAAAAAGGAGCGAGATCGGGGCTAGAAGGACTGCACAGAGCCAACGGATACTGCAGCGCAGCGGTGTTGGATAGAAGCCATTTTGCCGTTCAAGAATCACCAACCCAAGGCGACGATGCCAGAACGGGGCACCCTTGATCGTGGTCGCTGCTACGAGGCTCATCAATAAGTATAAGACCGCTGCGAGGATGCTTAGCGTAAGTGCTGAGAAAATCCAAATGAAAGAGTCGGGAAATATTTCATACACTTCATGCGAGAGGCGGTAGGCGCGTTCCCAACCGGCACTGGTAAACAGGGACTCAATAATCGCTATCCAGTTGCCATCCTCATGTTGAAAATCTAAGCTCGGCAGGCCATTATGGATGCTGACGCGGCTTTCGAGCAAGGCGATGGTGTAGCCGGCTGCAATAATCGGGAAGCAGATACACAGGGTGACCACGAGATTTTGCAGGCCGTCTAGGCAGGCAGCGAGGATTCTAATCAGACCAAAGCTGCGGCTTTGTGAGGTGTAACGAAAGTGTTTAACCGTCGAGTCCTTTGGTAGTAATTCATCGATCGCTTTTTCTTCTTCGGCCTCAGCGGCTTGAATTGCCTGATAGTCATCGGTGGCGGGTTCATTGCCTAAGTTTTCGTTCTTTTCCGTTTCATTTGGCTGTAATGCTGCGACGGCATTAGTTGCTTCTTGGCTATCTTGCGAACTTGGTCGAAAGCGTTCACTGGTCCGTTCCTTGTTTGAACTAAACAGTTCGTCGGCAATGGTGGCATCCATGCGCGGATCATTGCCGTGATCACTTAATTTGCGCTCAGTGAGGGCGTGTTTGGTGCTCGTGACGTGATTGATATCGCGCTCGTGCTCACTGGTTAGGGGCAGCGGCAGATTTTCATCGCTTTGCATCCCTTCGGTGTCTTTTGATTCGCGGTAGCTCTTGGTGGTATCAGGGTTCTTTTCAAAATCAGTGAGAATGTCGCGTTCTTCAGGCTCGATACTGTCATCAATGATGATGTCATAGACCGCAGGGCCTATCGCTATCATATTGCCATTAAAGAGGTTAGAGTTGCCTACCACAAGCTCGCCATTAACCAGAATACCGTTATGACTGGAGAGATCTTCAACAACTAGAACCCCATCATGCCAAAAGAAGCGCGCATGTTTGCGACTCAGGCGTGGGTCATCCAAGCTAATATCACATTCAGCAGAACGTCCCAAAGTCGAATACCCATCGGGCAAGACATGTTTTCCATAGGGTCCGTTGATCAATGCAGCCATGGCTAAGTATAACGCATAAAGTATGCCATCGAAAGCGTGGGTTCTTTGTTAACGTCGACTCGCACGCCTCCGAGGCAAAGCAGCAAGCTGCATTATTTTTGCCTCTGCGGCTA
>CBDUFM010000846.1:0-1730 GCA_965366325.1 uncultured bacterium | reverse complement strand
CCTCGAAATCTTTGATCCGTGCAGAACAACGTTATCAGGATGGTCTCGCTCAAAATGTGCAGGACTTACGCCAGGATATTGATAAAGAGCGGAAGAAGCTGCTTAAGGCTTACGCTAAATTGGAAAAACGACTCAATCAGAAAGCGCAAAAAGGGGCTGCTAAAGAATTATCTGATCTTAAAATGGTCATGCAGCGTAGCGCCGCACTGCAGGGTATTGGGCATACGAATGTGTTTGGTATGGCTAAGACTGAAGTGCAGACTACCTTGTTGACCGATCTGCCAGAAGAGGCGCAGATATTAGAACGTGCTTATGACAAAGAGTTGAGCTTACTTGCCAGTAAATACGTCGCTGCAATTCATGAAGAACTTGCAGATCTACAATCGAGTTTACTGCAGGAACGCAAAAAACTGCTCAAGGCGAGCAAGATGGAACAAGTCGATCAGATTCAGGCCATCTCTGATGCCTTAGCTGCGAAGGATTTGGCGGCGCTCGTGATGCCTGTTGTGGAAAAGGCACATGCGCTCGGTGGCATTAGCCTTGGGCACTTTGCGGCATTTCGCAGTTGGGAAAACGCGAATGCGCACCTGCAGCATATTCAGTATACATGGTTTAATGCTACGCAGCGCAATGTAATTGTTGATCGACAAGGCAAGCCACTTGCCCTATGTGCGCCGGTAGCACGAGACGATGCTGCTATTAACAATGATGGTCTTATGGTTATGCGGGCAGGTGCATTTGTTGATGAAGCAGCAGGAGCGCGTTTATTTGCTGCATGCACCAACAGTCATCAATTAAGTATCGAGGCCATCATTCGTACCCCTGACTTAGACCAAGGGGGGCCCGCACGCATCATAAGTTATTCACTCAATAGCGGTCAGCGTAATTTTACACTCGGGCAAGATGATAATCTCTTAGTCTTACGTTTACGGACTCCCCTAACCGGTGAAAATGGATCCAACCCAGAAATGGATCTCGGCGAAATAGAAGCAGGTGAAGACTGCCATGTGGTGATCAGTTATCAGCCCGGAAAATTACAATGGTGGATAAATGGTCAGGCTGATAGTTCGGCGGCCGTGAAGGGTGACTTTAGCAATTGGGATCAAACCCATCATTTGATTTTTGGTGATGAATATAACGAGAGCCGAAAGTGGTCTGGGACGCTGTGGGCTGTGCGTATTCGCTCACAGGGCATTGACGATGCGACTGCTCAAGAGTTGTATAAGCAGTTTCAGGCGATGCAGATTAAGGAACCATAGATATTAAGGAACCATAGATATTAAGTAAGCGCAGCAGCGTTGGCCAGATGCCCGTGAAGTGAAGGCTACAGAAGAATAGCGCTCGTCATACGATTATCTGCTCATTATCTTTGTTTATCAGGCTAGGCCGATTCAGTTGATTGATGCACAGCTATTGTAGGCTCTGACACAGCATGCTGCAAAGCGGTGGCTGTTGGGAGCAAGGACATGAGTGAGCTAGCGACGAAAAATGATCAGTCCCTCAAGGAAGGGCCTGCCCAGGGTAATGCATACCTACGCATGTGGCCGGGCTATCTGCTGCTGGCCCTAATTGTTGTTGTCCGTTACGGGCTTCCGGTTTTCTGGCCAAGTTTGATGCCGATGGCCATTTTTGGCGGCATGATTTTATCAGTCTTGGTTATCCT
This sequence comes from uncultured bacterium, assembly GCA_965366325.1. GTDB lineage: Bacteria > Planctomycetota > UBA11346 > UBA11346 > UBA11346 > JANQLF01. The sequence goes on along the minus strand of CBDUFM010000846.1, from coordinate 67 downwards.
GTGGTGGGTGTTACTCAGTCGAGCCACGGGTAAAGAGCGTTTACTGTCTCTTGTGATTATTGTTGCG
>CBDUFM010000845.1:0-1732 GCA_965366325.1 uncultured bacterium | reverse complement strand
AAAGATTTACAGCAATCACGCACAGAGATCGTATCAAGCAATACAACATTCTTAACAGACCCGACCAGAAGCTTTCCAATCTCCGATGGATTAAGCGGCGGAATCTATGCGGAATCGCAATATGATTATGGCAATGACCACGAGTGGACTCTTGGTCTTGGCTTTCGGTACGATTTCTATGTCTTAGATGTGACCGTTGATGAAGCCTATGAAAATTCCTTGGCGGGAGTAAACGCGCCGGTGGATTTAAATGATGGAGCATTAACCGGGCGGGTGACGCTAAATCGTAGAATTAATGAAGAACAAGCGTTGTATATAAAGCTAAGTCAGGGTTATCGTAATGGACGTTTTGACGAGGCGAACCAGGCATTTACTAATTTTGCAAATGGCTACACGATTTCACCGAATCCAGATTTAAGTGAAGAAAGCAGCTTGGGTTTCGAGTTCGGTTATAAATCGGAACAGTTGTCTGGGTCGATGCGTGAAGTCGTTGCACATTATACGTTTTATAATGATTTTATCAGCGAAGCATTTGTCGGGACTATTCCCAATACCACGGGCATCGGTCCGTTTGTAAATCTAGCACAATTTAAAGCAGTTAATCAAGATGAAGTTGAAATCTATGGCATTGATGTGCTGGCACGTCATGTCTATGAAAATGATGTCTATCTACGCTATGCCTTGGCATGGATCGAAGGTGAAGATAGACAGACACAGGAAAGCATCGATGAATTGCAGCCATTCAGCGGTCAAATCGCATGTGGCTATGAATCACCGACAAAAAAATGGAATGCAGAATTATCTATGCGTTTTGCAGCAGAAAAAAATGAGGTGGAACGCAACGATGCATTTATTCCTGACAGCTGGCACGCAGTAGATGCCTCGTGTACCTACCGTTGGAGCGATCGCCTTCGCTGCGATGTCAGCATAGAAAACATATTCAACACGATTTATTGGGAATGGTCAGACGTGGGCACGCTCAATGAATCAAACGCGCAAGCTGATAAAGATTATTACGCAGCGAGCGTTCGACACGTAAAGGCATCTGTGCTCTATACGTGGTAAGACCAAGTCTCACTTAACTCTCTCTCACTCTCTTAACTCACTCTTTTAACAAAAGGAACATCATGAAAACCATGCACTTAAGCATTATCGCGTTAAGCGTTTTATTCTTTATGGCGAGCTGTGGCTCCGGCAGTGGATCAACGTCTAGCAACCCAGCTGCGCCAGCCGTAGACAATGTCAGTGTCGTCACAGCGAGTAAAATTGCGGACGATTTATATCAGGCACAAAGTCTGTTTGGTGGAAACGGATATATGTATGTCAAATTAGATAGAGACCCTGGGCAAGAAATCACTGTTACCGTAGGGCACGAGAGCGGTGATCCAGACCAACTAATTTATGATATTATGACCCATACTTTGGTGCAAAGTGTTGATTTGATCTTTGATTCAGGCAACTGGGACACTTATCAGGGGGTATACTTTTATGCAGATGCGAATTCTGATGCGCAAACAAATTGGGCAGCGTATAGCGTGGCAACAAGCGATATCAGTAATTTTAACCAAGAGACCGTGCATTCGATCCCAGCTGTAGCAGCTGATAAAGCAGTGTCTGGTACGATTACGCGCGGCGCATTTGCAGCAGCCTTGGTGTCATTTGATACAGAGATTAATGATGTGACATTCACCCTTTCTTGGATAAAAGTCGGTACAGGTACGTCCGCGCGTTA
>CBDUFM010000844.1:0-1739 GCA_965366325.1 uncultured bacterium | reverse complement strand
CTGTTACATTTACTGATCAGCGCGTTCTTCTATCGCGATATCAATGAGCGCTAAATATTTACGTTGTAGATCCCACATTTCTTGACGGTCAACAGGATCAATATCGTCATAGCCTAAGAGATGTAAAAGACCGTGAATGATGTAGAGCAGGACTTCATCCGTATAGCGTGCCTGACGTTGCGCGGCTATCGTTTTGGCAACGTCGACACAGACAGCTAAGTCGCCGAGGTGGGTGCAGCCTGTTTCAGGATCCTCGCTGCTATCGGGGAAGCTCATCACATCAGTTTCGTTCGGATCATCAAAATGAATGCGATGCAATTCCGCTGATTCGTGACTATCCACTAATAAAATATTGACCTGTTGTTTATCGAGGCCGTCCTCTTGGAGGGCGGCGTCAACCAGCGTTTGCACTGCTTGCATGTCTAGTTCAGGAGCAAGTTCTGGATTAAGAATGTTAATCAAACAAGGGCTCATGCTGCTGACTCCTGCGAAAGATCGGCACAGAGTTCGGCAAGCCGACTGCTGCAGCGACGATATTTTTTAGCGAATGCCCAATCACGGTATTCGGGTAAAAATAAATCTTCTAAATCAATATCCGTCTGTACGCGTAACTGTGATTTAAAATCATAGAGTTTGTCGACAATATGGACGAGACGCAGACCAATTAATTGATCTTTGCAGGGTACCAGGTCTCGAATATAGAGGTAGGGGATTTGTTGGGCGACGCGGCGTAGATTAATAATCGGAATGGTAATCAGAAAACTGTCGAGTTCTTCCATGCTCAGGCTGAGTGCTTCTTGCTGAGGAAATGCGGGACAATCCTGTGCCCAAAAATGTGGATTTTTATGTGGTGCAGGACGAGCGCGTTGGCGGTAATCATGGCCGGGGACATGAACATCTTGAAAGGCTGTGGCAATGCGCACCAGTTGGTCGCGAAATTTATCTACCGACATGCGGCCTTGGCCTAATTCACCGGGAACGGTATTGGAGGTCACGGCAATGCGACAACCAGCCTTGATCAGACCATCCACTAATAAATCGGCTAAACGCGTGTTGGATGGATCGTCTAGCTCAAATTCATCAATGCAGACGAGGTCCGCGGCGAGGGTTTTGACCGCTTGTTCTGGGCCTTGCACGATGGCGAGGCTGATCGCTTCGGCAAAGCTACAGTAGGTGCCGCTCCCTGGATTTGCGTGGAACATCGCGGCAAGGAGGTGGGTTTTGCCAACCCCAAAATCGCCATCGAGGTAGAGCCCAGGTTTTTCACTGCGTCGTGACCATTGCCACCAGCGGCGTGCTCGCTGCTGCGCAAAGGCGTGAATTTGGCTGACCACAGCCGCTAGGCCGTCGATCTGTTGGTCAATATGATAGCTGGCAAAGCTGCTGGTCTGAAAGCGCGGTGGTGGCACTAATTCTTCACGCGTAGGTGGGGCAAGCAGCTGAGCATGGAGGTCGGAAAGATTCATCAGTTGGGCATCATTCAAGTAGCTATGAATATGCAACTTGCCTAAGGGGAAAAATGAGATTATATTCTACTAAGACATTAGAATGGTTATGAAGATGAAAGTTGAATTGCGAGAAATGAGATGCCGTACACGCTAGATTGGCAAGAAGATGGAGTGATCTTCAATTACTTTGGAGATACCGTTGGTGACGAGTTGATTCGCTCGAATCTAGAGGTCTACGAGCATCCCAATTTTGAGAAAATGCGGTACCAAATCGTCGATTTTCTTAAGGTG
>CBDUFM010000843.1:0-1760 GCA_965366325.1 uncultured bacterium | reverse complement strand
ATTAATTCACCCGCTGTTAAAGCGCGGTCATAGACGGCTAGTCCAGCGATGTCACCGACAAAGAAATTACCAATCACACCCGAACGATCGACAGCGCCGACGGTAAAGTCAGAGCCATCCGGGCCACCATCATGTAAACCGCCTGCCATGGAATAGGGATTCAATCCATCACGCAGATCGAGTTTGCCGTCTAGCCACGCATAGGCTTGGTAGCCGTCGTAACTCATCGCGATCATAACCCATTCGTCACGTCTAATCGGCGTTGCACCCATGGCACCATCAACGCAGTATTTATAGCCCGGTGTTGGTCCACCGACATGTGAGAGATGGCCGCAGATTTGTTCGTGTTCGCCCCACACCCCAATATTTAAAAACAGGCCATATTGGCGGCCGAGATTACTCTCGTTCCATTGACCCGCTAAAAATTCACACTCACCATTCGATTTCTGGCCACGCTTAATCCAGGTCACCACCGTTAGCTGGCCATCTTTACCATGAATATCTAATTTAGGACAGGCAGCGCGCGCGCAATTTAACCACTGACCTTCTTCTAAGTGCAGGGCCTTACCGCCAAATGGTGCCGTCACATCATCGTTGACTGATAGACTGCCGACCTGGGAGCTTAAGGTATAAGCTTCGCCTTGTGCGGCAGTAAAACTCGTTGCTGATTCCTGAAAATCCCAAAACGACACTAAATTTGGTATATCATGCGGTTGTGCTTCAATTAAATAATCTGCATTTATGCTTGCCATGCGTTTCCTCTCTCAGGCAGTGTACTGCTCTTGTGTCTGCTATTACAGAAAACGCTTGAGGAATTGCAATAGGGCATCGCGACATGGGCCCGCAAACAAAGCTTGATCACCGTGCACCGCATCAGGGAGCAGATGTAATTCAGCATAGGAGCCCTGTGCCTTATAGACGTCGCTGATGTGCTGTGCCTGATCAGGAAGAACCAAGCTATCTGCCTCACCGTGGAAACTAATTAATGGTGGCGCATCTTTATCAAGCATGCGGGCTGGACTTGCTAGGCGCGCCAATGCCATGTCGATGCGCGCACCGGGTACACCACCTAAATACGCAAAACAGCCCCGCTGAGGATCTGTAGCACATCCGGGATCTGTTTGCAGACGAGCAATAAAATCACTTGGGCCAAAGTAATTCACGACTGCTTTGACTGCTGTGCTTTGCTCAAAATGTGCGCCGACCCGACCGCGCAAGGCTTCGACGTGTCCAGACACGGCCAACAACATCGCCAATTGTCCACCAGCTGATGAGCCAGCAACGGCAATACGCTCAGCATCAAAGCCATATTTCTGTGCATGCGCGCGCAAGAAACGCAGCGCTGCTTGGCAGTCAAATAATTGCTGTGGAAAAATTGCCTGATCGGTTAAACGATAACTAATACTCGCATGCGCATAACCATGTTCGCTTATAAAATTCAAATGTTGATTTTTCCGCGAACCACCGCGCCAGCCACCACCATGTATCCACAGCAGCAACGGCGGCTGCTCAATCCCATCGGGCAGCTGTAGGTCCAACTTTAAGGACTGGCCATCTACACATGCAAATTCAATATCGTCGTAAGTAGTCATGAGGGTATCTTTATCGCTGCACGAGGCAGCTCAGCTCTTTGCAGGAGCCTAAGCAAGAACATGGCCTACGCTATTGCGTAGGCCATGGGTCATGCTGCTGTGTTCCAGTCGATATCTAATCGCGAATATTTATGTTAATCTCTTCAGCATTGCCGCGTAATTCTGGTG
>CBDUFM010000842.1:0-1762 GCA_965366325.1 uncultured bacterium | reverse complement strand
AACGGGAAAGCCTACATCATCTTAGCAGAAGTGTACCTCAACCAAGGAAAACGAAACGAAGCCACCACCCTCCTTGAAGATGCGATTGTACAGGATCCGCGCAGTGTCGATGCACTCAGCGTCCTGGCCAACATTCACGAGGCTAAAGGCAGCCCACAAGAAGCCATTCAATGCTTGCAAAAAGTCTTAGAACTCAAACCAGGTGATGGTGAAGTACAAGCACGAATAAATAAATTAAGCTCTGGTGTGAGCAGTGCGCCTTCTGCAGCAGCGCCCAAACGTCACGACTCTGGCACCATTGATATGACCGGTATGTCCGCATCGATGACGTCGGTAGATCCCATCCCGTTTAATCCCGCGCCACGCACCAGTGCCCCCATCAGCCCAAGCCCAGCTGCAGCACCCAGTGCACCAGTCGCCTCAGCTCCTGCTGCTGCACCGAGTCCGGCGGCCAATCCACTTGGCTCACTACTCGGAGAAGCAGGTGTTATTGGTGTGGTTGTCGCTGATGACCAGGGTCGCATTGTCAGCGTTGAGGGCATTAAAGATGGCAAGGAACATTACTTTGCTGCTCTAGGCCACGAAGTCAGTGGTAGCTGTGAAGAAGCGCTCGCACACTTACAGCAAGCCCCCATGCAAACGTGGTCGATCACCACTGCCAACGGTCTCTTACTCGCCTTTAGGCGCAATCCAGCACTCACCTTGTTAGTAGAAGCAGAGGCAAATTGCAAAGTTGCCATGATTGAACTCCGTGCTCGTCAAGCACTGATTGATCTGGGAGGCGCATAATGGATACGATACTCCGACAGTTAAATACCGTACGCGGTGTTGGTGGCAGCATTTTAATTAGTGAAGACGGTCTAACTATGGCATCCAATTTACGCAATGACATCGATGAAGAATCCGTCGCTGCGTCGGTTGCTGATGTCATTGAACGCAGTCGTGCCCTCGCTGAAAAAACCAGCGCAGCAGCACCCACACTTATTCATACGCAGGGACAAAATGGTGGCATAATTATCTTGGCTGCTGGTCCTGCCTTTTTAATAATTTTAACCGATCCCAATGCGAATCTCGCCTTATTACAACTTGAAGCCACACCTTTTGCTGAATCTATTAGTAAAAACCTAACCCTTTAACGCAAACGAACACCGATTTCCTGCACCTTCTGAGAGTGAGCGAATACTTATATGGTACAAATTAATTTCGGCCAACGCGAAGTCAGCTGTAAACTCGTTTTTTACGGACCTGGCATGTCCGGCAAAACAACTAACTTAGAAATCATTCACGAAAAAGCGCCTGAATCGGCGCGTGGTGATATGGTTTCGATTGCGACTGAAACAGATCGCACCCTGTACTTCGACTACCTGCCCCTTGATCTTGGTCAGGTCGCTGGCATGCACACCAAGTTCCAACTCTACACCGTCCCTGGACAAATTTACTACAACGCCACGCGTAAATTAGTACTCCAAGGTGTCGATGGAGTGATCTTCGTCGCTGACTCAGGCAATGATAAAATTGCAGAGAATTTAGAGTCACTACAAAACTTACGTGAAAACCTTGCAGACCAAGGCATTCAACTGGATGAAATTCCACTGGTTATTCAATATAACAAACGCGATTTGCCAAATGCGCTTTCTGTTGACATGCTCAACGAGCAAATTAATCCAATGGGCGTACCAACAACCGAAGCAATTGCACGTGACGGCAAAGGGGTCTTCCCCACCCTCAAAGTTATCAGTAAAATGGTGATTGAAAAATTAAA
>CBDUFM010000841.1:0-1766 GCA_965366325.1 uncultured bacterium | reverse complement strand
TCTGCTGGTAAAGATCAGCGTACTGCGCCCGCGGCTCAACGCGTTTCGCACAATCAACTGCTGAAAAATCCGCAACCGCCTCATCCCAAGCACACACCGTCAGTGCCTGCGCTGCACGCAGGGCCGCACCCAAGGCAGCACCATTACTAATCTGCAAGACATCGACTGGGCACTGAAAGACATCAGCCATGATTTGTAAAATCGCGCGGTTCTCCGATGCACCACCAGTGGCTCGAATACTCACAGGATGCAGGCCAGCCTCTTCTGCGTGTAGGCGCATCGCCAACATTTGCGATTCCACTACACCACGACATTGTGCGGCGACATCCCCTTCATCCAAACCATGCTGGTGCACACCAGCACGTAAAACCTTGGGCACAATTTCCGTATCGAACCATGGTAGCATAAACGCACCATTATTTCCTGGCTCACTCGCCTCGATTGCAGCCGTAAATCCTTCCCAATCCAATTTAAATTTTTTGCGCACTGCTTCTCGAGCCAATGAACCATTCTTAAAGCACAATAAAAGCATGTAATGATTTGTTGGTGCCACAAAAACATGAGCCCAATTACTCATTTGTTCTGGCAACGATGTCATATGCCCAAACACCGTATCGCTGGTACCCAAACTAATCGCCGTCATCCCATCTTCGACTAAACCTAGGCCAACTAGACTACAAGGGTTATCTCCTGAAAAGGCCAGGACCTTACACGAGGCTGAAAATCCAAAACGCTTACTGACGTAGGCACTCACCGATCCCAAAATTGTCCGCGGGTCTACGGGGTCACCTAATTTTTCAGCTAAATCACTGCCACAGCTATCCAATGCTGCCTGGTGCCAATCACGCTCGCGTAGATTTAAAATATTCATACCACTTGCATCGCCAAAATCGATGCCATGTATTTCACCACACAAGAGCGAGGCTATAAAGGAACTGACCAAACAAATATGCTTAGTCTCAGCATAAGCAGCCGGATCGTCCGCACTAAACTTTTTGATCTGCGCTCCAGTAAATCGCTCAACAGCAACCGATCCAGTTGCATGGCACAAGGCCGCATCACCGCCACAATCCTTTGCCAAATCGACACAGGCTGCGCTAGTCGATGCATCCATCCAAATTGGTGACGTCGCACGAGAAAACTGATCTTTAATCTGACTCGATAAATCTTGAGCAGGATCTAACCCCGCTAGGCAAGCATTCATGCCTGCCTTTAAATAGACAGAACCATGTTGCTGTCCCGAACCGCCAATGGCCACGATCGCAGACATGTCAACAGACGCGGATAAATCTAATAATAGTTTATCTAGGGCCGCTACCCACATTAATGGCGGTGCATGGACCAGTGCTGGATCGTCATCACGCAAGACCCCATCAATGGTATTATATGCAGGAAATTGTTGGCTAAAATTAAGGGCCGCCTCGGCAACAATGCAACGAGATTCGGTATCAATGACCACTGCACTCATACTCTGGGTACTACTATCTAAACCAAGTATCAAGGATCCCATAATTTTATCTCCATTAAAAATGGGCTGAGAGGAATCATAGATATCCCCTCAGCCCGCTAGGTCTCAAATGACTATTTAATATTCTTGCCGTAAATATAACTATTGAATATCCGTTCGCGCATTTCTTGGCGGCCACTACGTTTTTCTGGCTCACCGTGCTCAGCTGCGTAAGCGGCCAACTCTTCAAGACTTGCTTTGCCACTTAACAGATCAGCGCCGATACCGGATTTCCAACCAGCGTAACGCTGATCGATAT
>CBDUFM010000840.1:0-1771 GCA_965366325.1 uncultured bacterium | reverse complement strand
CTCATTGGACTGTTAGTGAACAACATATCCAAAAACAGTAAACGCCACTACCCACTCTACTGGCTATAAATCTGCTATTTATATTTTAGAAAATCATAGAGAATTTGAAGCAATATGAAGACCCGCCTAAAAACTAAGTAAGGGAACAACATGTTTGCTGAATGCGATGAATATAGCCTGCGCGTTTTGATCTGCGTTGCCGAAGAGGCCATGCAGCAATCTACCATACAAGAAAAAACCAAAATTCCTGCCCAACAATTGCCAGCGATTATCGACATGCTGATACAGGCACAGTTAATACGCCTTGACCAAGGTCTTTACCATCTCATTCCCGACCCCAAAGAGCTCAGCCTCTATGATGCACTCAATGCCATCAAAGGCTGGCAACGCTGGTCTAGCTGTCCCCTCGAAGTTGATGATCACAGTGAAGAACTCTGCCCCCTGCATCGCCGGCTGGAAAACATCAGCGCTCTTGTTGAACGCCAACTGCGCGCCAGTACCGTCGCCAGCCTGCTCAGTGATCCAAGCCAGCAACGCCCCCTGTGCAATAAATTACAATAAAAGACTGACAAATACCCTGCTTAAATTATAGCCGGCAAAGTCTGCTAAGCAGAGCCACAGACTATGCCACCCACAAGCTCTACAGCCCCCTCCACCTGTACACGTGGATCTGCGCCTGGACTATAATCAATCTGCACCCATGCCTGCGCTAAGGGAACACGCACCTGATAGGCAAAGTCGCCTTGGTAGGGATCAACGCTTATGCGCTTACAGCCTGCTTCAAGAATAGTAATGCCGGTCAGTCGACGCATATAAAATTCGCTGGCTGCGGCACTCCAAGCGTGACTGGTGGTACGCATAAAGCCTTGCCATGCACCATTACGAAAAGAGCCATTGCAGTACCACTCCTCTAAGCAGGTATCCCAGCCACGATCACGGAAACGTTTGCCCCAACGATCTTCAATTACTTGGATCGCTAAATCACGGCGCTGATAACGATGCAGACCCTCTAAAACGATGCGCGTGTAGTACGGCTGACATTCCACCCAGCCCGCACGTTGATTGTGTACATAGGCCGATTCAATGATCTGTTGCGCACGCGCGTCACTTAAACAGCCTGCCCATAATGCGCTCGCAACGCCATGCTCTGACACTTTCTCGCTTTGCTGCCCATTGTGCACGGCGTCAACAATCACCGCACGTTCTGCACAATAAAATCTGTTTTCGAATTGGCTGCGTATCTTGGCCGCTATTTCCTGAAATGCAGTCGCCGTAAATTGATCACCATTAAAAGCTGCAATTTCCGCGCTTACATCACAGGCCACTGCGAAAATAGCGTTATAAGACGAGCTGCTACCATCCTTAGTCAGATCAGCCCAATCGATAAAGACCCAGTTATTTAAATTATTTAAAAATCCATCAGCATCTAGGTAGTGTAAATGCCAACGCATAATCCGCTGCACCTCTGGGTAAAACATGCGGTACCACGATTCGTTACCGCTGTATAGGTACTGTTCACGCAGTGCATAAATCCACCACAGTGAATAATCGGGGATATTACTGCGCTCTGCGCTCGGTTCACAGTTGGATAAATTGGAGAGCAGACCATCCGCTCCAGCATTTAATCCTGCTTGGCATAAAAATTTACTGCTTAAGGCATCATCACCATAAACCCAATGCAGTGCAGGGAGAGTCACATTCGCAACATCGCCCAACCATTGCGACGCTTCACGCCATGGGGTGTCAAAAATACCATCGACGCTACATAAGC
>CBDUFM010000839.1:0-1778 GCA_965366325.1 uncultured bacterium | reverse complement strand
AACAATAAAGATGGCGTCTTCCGGTTTTTTAACATCCATAGTTATTGATTGCGTCACATCATCGACAACGGTCATCGCCGTAATCAGTAAGGTATGTGGGATGACAATAGTTTCATCACCATGACGATATTCGTTATTAAGACTATCCTTACCAGACACAAATGGCGCTTCAAAGTAATGGGCCACATCATAACAGGCCTCACAGGCACGTACCAAGGCACCCATATTTTCTGGCTTATTACAATTACCCCAACTGAAATTATCTAAGATCGCCACCTTATCTATCGGTGCACCCACGCACACTAAGTTGCGAAAAGCCTCTTCAATGCCCGCAGCAGCAGCGTGATAAGCGTCCACATCACTGTAACAGGTATTCACACCACAAGCGACAGCGATACCACGGTCACGCCCCAATAACGGAGCCACCACGGCCGCATCACCAGGGCCATCTTGCTGAGCGCCAACTAAAGGTTTAATGATCGAACCAGCTTGCACCTCGTGATCATATTGACGAATGACCCATTCCTTACTTGCAATGTTGGGGCGACCAAGCAAAGCAAGCAACGTATCAGCCAAGGCAGTTGGCGTTTGGTAGTTAGCTTTTTCCTCAGGCTTCTCTTTAAAGACCGCTTTTAATTCCAAGCGCGGCAGCCCGTCATGCAGCATATCCATGTCTATATTGGCAACTTCTTCGCCATGATACACAAGGTGTAATTTTTTATCACCTGTGATAGTACCTACATCCGTTGCTACCACATCCTCAGCGGCAAATAAAGCTAAAGCTGCTTCAACTTTTTCCGGTGGCACAGCAGCAACCAATCGTTCTTGGGCTTCTGATATCCAAATCTCGGTATAGGTTAGCCCTTCGTATTTGAGCGGCATGCGATCAAGATGCACTTCGCAGCCTTCTTTTTCAGACATCTCACCGATAGCCGAGGAAATACCACCAGCACCACAGTCCGTTGTCGCAGAAAAATAACCTTTATCGCGTGCCTGCAAAAATGTATCAGCAACCTTCTTCTCTTCGATAGCATTACCAATTTGCACTGCACCAGAAGAAACTACCTCAGAGTCTTCGCTTAATTCAATTGAGCTAAATGTCGCCCCATGAATTCCATCGCGCCCTGTAGCGCCACCAATCACAAAAATATGATCGCCAATTTCGGCTTCACCAAAACATAAATCACGTGGAATTAATCCACCTGTGCCACAAAATACCAGTGGATTACCAACATATCGCGAATCAAAACGCAATGCACCGTTAACCGTTGGGATCCCCATACGATTACCGTAATCGCGCACGCCCGCTACCACACGGCGCATTAAATGGCGTGGGTGAATAGTCCCCGGTGGCAATGATTCCGCTGCCGCATCCAACTCACCAAAACAAAAGACATTGGTATTAAAAATCGGCTTTGCACCCAAGCCAGTACCGAGAATGTCACGGATGACACCACCCATGCCGGTATTAGCACCGCCATAAGGCTCAATCGCAGATGGATGATTATGCGTTTCGACTTTCAGACAGACACCGTAGTTCTGATCAAAATCGATAATGCCGGAATTGTCGGTGAATACAGAAATACACCAATCTTTATCCAATTCGTGTGTAACCTTGGCAACCGTTTCTTTTAATAAATTATCAATTTGACGACGACCATCAGGACCATCATAATCAATTAAAGCTTTAAATGTTTTATGGACGCAGTGCTCGGACCAGGTCTGTGCAAAGGATTCCAATTCGACGTCAGTTGGATTACGTTCTAATTTTTCAAAAT
>CBDUFM010000838.1:0-1778 GCA_965366325.1 uncultured bacterium | reverse complement strand
ACACGACTCGAAACTGGCGAAAGCATCGACTGTGCTGGGGAAGCGCTCAGTATTGACGATGTAATGTTGCAACGCAGTGCCAAAGAAGGTGCCGTGGTAGCAACAGATGGTGAATTAACGGTTGTTCTCGACACGGCATTAAACGAAGAGCTTGAATTAGAAGGCCTTGCCCGTGAGCTCTGCAGCGTTCTACAAAAAGAACGTAAAAATGCCGGGCTTGATGTCAGTGATCGCATTCACCTACACTGGCACAGTGCTGACAAACAAGTTATTGCAGCAGTGCAAACGCATCAGGCATATGTTGCCGCTGAAGTACTTGCCGAGGCGGTCACGCAAGACGATGCGTCACTTAGCATTAGCACTCATTTGAACGGCAAAGATATTAGCCTGCGCTTAGTTAAAGCTTAAGCAAAGCCGCAGCAACAATACTTTAAATAAACGCCATTAAAAAACCGCGCTATCCGTATGGAAAGCGCGGTTTTTTTCATATAATTGCCAGCGCCTACTGGACTGGACTTAACCACGTCTTTTTTGATGCATCGCGGCCATAGACACCATCTTCATAGGCGCTCTGCAGCGCTGTGCTCACCGCACCACGTTCACCATTGCCGATAATCCGGCGGTCAATTGTTTTTACCCAAGACACCTGACAACCAGTACCCACTAAAAAACATTCATGCGCACGATATAGTTCGGTGCGGCCAACCTGGCGCTCTTCGACGCGATAGCCCAGCTCCACGGCGAGTTCGATAATGGTTTGACGCGTGATGCCCTCAAGGATGCCTGCCGTCTTATCAGGGGTGACTAAAACACCGTCGCGCACTAAGAAAATATTTTCCGCTGAACCCTCAGCAACAAAGCCCGCCTCATTCAGTACCAAAGCTTCATCGTAACCATTGAGCATTGCCTCGGTCTTCGCTAGGGAACTATTGATATAACCACCGGTAGCCTTGGCGCGTGAAGGAATCGCGTTGTCACCCAAACGTCGCCACGAACTGACGCAGACCTCTAGGCCCTTGCTCGTATCTAAGTAATCGCCAAGTGGCATGACATAACACATGTAATGGTCTTCTGGTTTGACCATGTCAGGCCCTAATTCGAAGCTACCCTTGTAAACCATCGGACGGAGATAGCAGTTACTGCTGATCGCATTCTTACGAATCGTCTCAAGAGCGATCTCGCACATCTCGTCCACACTAGGCGACTTCATCATCAACATCGACGCATTTGCGGCTAGGCGTTCACAGTGCTCACGCAGAAACAAGACATTGACCTGCTGACCGTCCCAATAACCGCGAATACCCTCAAAGCAGCCAGTACCGTACTGCAGGGCATGGGTATTAATCGGCACCAAGCTTTGTGAGAGCGGGGCCCAATTGCCGTTCAGGTATGCGATCGTGTCATGTTCTTGAGTGGCCATGACGAGTCTCCTTTTCAGACGCGCTGGAAGCGGGGCGCCACGCTATCGCCCTCCTCCTATTTAGCAACGGATTCAGAGCCACGACCTAAGTAGTCTAAGTACGCCTAATTTAAACGCTTAGAGCTTGGCACGGATAGATTTAGCGCTTGCTTTGTTGATGCTCACGATAGGTTTTGCGACCCGTTTACGGAGCACCAAATATGTTGTTAAACACTCAGTACACTGAAACCATCGAAAAAGTTGGCGGCTACTACAACTTCATAACTTGTATCAACCGTCGCCTTAAAGAGTTACGTAATGGTGCCGACCCAATGGTCCAACCCAACGGCGCTGGTGAGGACATGATCGATCTCGTAGT
>CBDUFM010000837.1:0-1792 GCA_965366325.1 uncultured bacterium | reverse complement strand
CGAAATATTGATGATTGTTATGGAATTATATTTCCTTGAATGGAGGATACAAATCGTGAACCAACCCAACAACACTATTCAAAAACGGAGCCACAAAAAGCGCGGCTCCGTTTATCGATTGCGTTGACACAAGGATGTCAACTGAAGTGCATAAGCCTGTTTTACAATTGATGCGCAGGCGCGAGGCGGTGGACACCGTGCGGTTGGTAGCCAAGTGTGTCGCCGAGGCCTAGATAATCAGCGGCAATTGCAATAATTGACAACCACATTTCCGTGCCTTGCAGGCCAGCTTCGATTTCTGGTTTGAAGGCGAAGCCACGGTCATTTTGCCAGCGTCCACAAATCGCATGTACTTGCTCAATAAAGAGCGCACGGATTTCATCAGCGCGGTAATCTGTTTGTTTAGCACAGAGCCATAATGGGTGGATGATGTCTAAGACATTACACGCGGTTACATCGCGCTTAATGAAATTCTCGTGCAGGCGGCAATGATTAAGGATGGTATCGATGCTGCTTTCCGGGAAAGGGAGTGCTTGACCAAATTGGGCATAAGAGCCACGGGTTAAGCGATAGAAGCCATTAACGGCTTGTAGCCAGCCACTGCGATGTGAGGGTGGGCTCCACATGCCGGTTGCTGGATTACAATGCGTATTTAACCAGCCGAATATATATTCAGGGCGGTTGTTTGTGTCGTGGTATTTTAAATTGTGATACATGCCAGTGCTATATTGATCGATCCATGAACCGCAGCCCCAACCGCCTTCTACCCAATCACGTCCTTCAAGGTGTGTGTATATTTCATCGGCACTTAATTCAGATATGGCTTTGATTTCATTTTTCACTTGGCTACCGAGGCATTCCAGTGCGTACCCGACGGCGAGGAAGTGGTAACTTTCTGGTAAGTTAACAAGGTCTTTGCGCTCTGGGGCCTTGTTGCCTGGGCTGAGAATTAATCCGTAGACATCTTCTTGGTACGATTGAAGGCGATTGATTAATGTTTCGCGATCAGCGAGAGCAGGAACGTCATCGAAGAAGCGTGCAATTTCAATAGCGTCACACCAAGCGCGAACGCTTGCTTTGTTTTGCTGTGGATCTAGATAAATTTTACCCGCGGGTGTATCTTGGACATTAGCGTTGAGTATCGTTTTATATTGGTCGCGAGCTTTTTCGCCTAATTCAATCAGGTTTAATTCGGTTTTGTCTTTTTTGCTTTTTTGTCGACGATCACGAATGAGGCGTGCAGGGTTGCCGCCAACAATTGAATATTCAGCGACGTCTTTTACTACGATGGAACCAGCAGCTATAACCGAATGTGAGCCAATCGTTACACCATCGCAAATACAGACATTGGCGCCGATCCATACATCATCACCAATGACAATGCCTTTAGAAGTACAGCCCTGTTGATAGATTGGTTTGTTGATGTCATCAATCCCATGATTGAAGCCAACGATGGTGGTGAGCGATGCGATGCGCACCCCGTCACCCATGGTGACGTTACCTGAGATACAGGCCTTGGTGTTGACCGTGCAGTTGCTGCCGATGTGAATGCGACCACGCACAACAGCACCTCCGGCTATCCAGCTGTTGTCGCCGAGATGGAGCGCATCGGTGTAGACGAGGGCATCGTTGGGAATGTAGGCATTTTCCGAAATTATGTGATCTGGACGTGCGCGCAGGGCATTCATCAGCTCGCGTGCTTGTTCGAGGTCTTCTTCTTGTCTGCACCATGGCATTACACTTGCTTTACTCATCGTTATCTCCGTTTCGATCCATTCACTATAGACAAAAT
>CBDUFM010000836.1:0-1797 GCA_965366325.1 uncultured bacterium | reverse complement strand
CGCTACCCACGTGCACCGACTCGCATTATTATAAAACGCCCGTTCCAATGGACGAGGCCCTACTAAATCTTCATGGTAAAAGTATACTTATTGCCGATGACGAAGCGCACATCCGTGAACTCCTGAGCGACCTCTTAGAAGAACAGGGCTGTGATATTACGACGGCGAACAATGGGAAACAATGCATCTCTAAATTACGCAATAAGATTTATGATGCTATTATACTTGATTGGCAAATGCCTATTCTTGATGGAGCTGGGGTGATTGAACACATTCAAACCCTCCCGCTCGAGCAACAGGCACCGGTTATTGTTGTCTCCGGATGGCATTCAAATGGCTTACTCAACGAGCAACAAAAAGTCATTGCACCAGTCACCATTTCTAAGCCTTTTAAAAGTGATGATATGATTGAAGCGGTCAAAGAAGCTCTCAAGGCAGCCCACAAGGCTGGGCGCAAAAAACGCTCGCAACAACTCTAACAGATCTCGCTCCCAGATGCATGCATACCCTGTCGCACAGCCACATCTTGATGACTCGACTGACCGGCATCATCTCAGTGTACACCTCGTTAATGCGTCACTAACAAACCACGCCGCTGCAACAAGGTGCCTTCAGCTCGATAAAGATTAATACGTGCAATCCGATATGCACTGATCGCCTGAATAAAGCCAAAACGTGCGTCCAATAAATCGCGCTGTGCCTGCGCCACCGATAAACTCGTGCCGACACCCGCGCGCAGTCGCTCTTGCTCACTGCGCAAGCTCTCTTCCTGCAAAGCAAGAGTCGCACGCGAAGCCTCAATTTGCTGACTTGCCCGTTCATGTTCGTTCCAAGCCAAACGTAATTCCAGTTCAATCTGCTGCTTTAAATTGTTAATAGCCTCTACAGCTTTTTCTTCACCAGCATAAGCCGCATGATGACGTGCCGCAGCACTACGATCACCGAGACGATAGCTAAAGCTCAACCCCACACTCGCATCATAAGACTTGTCATCTATATTATTAAATGCATCAGATGCATCTGCACCATATCCTGTTTTCCCTAATTCAATAAAAAAGTCGAGGCGTGGCATTAATCCATTTTGAGTCACAACCGTTTCAAGTCGCCGCTGTTTTAAACGCAGATGCGCTTCACCAATCTCAGGTCGTTTATTCAGAGCTAGGACAAGATGCTGACTGACGTTCTCACCAGCCAAAGCTGTTGTTTCTGCCGTAGTTGTTGGCAGGAGTCGTTCATCAAATAATGCAAGAGACGGCAACTGCATTAGTGACAACAAACGCAGTTGTAATTCCTGAAAAGAGCTTTTAGCATCTATCAGCGACTGCTTACGCAGGGCTAATTCGGCCTCACTTGCAGCCATCTGATTTTTCGCAGCAACACCTAATTGAATCCGCTCTTTCATCTCTGCACGTTGCTGTTCAGCTAAGAGCAACGCTGACTCAACAGCCGCGATGCGTTCGCGCGCCGCAAGCAAGCGCCAATAACTAGCTTCTGTTTCATAGACTAAGGACTCTGTAAATGCACGTAATTCAAAAATGGAAATATCTGCATCTATAGCAGCCTGTTGAATACGAGCCGTATTTACAGGAGCACCCATACCGCGCAACAAAGCTTGCGTCACAGTAAGACCAAGGCGCGCTTCAGACTGATCAGGTGTTCGATCTGAGTTTTCTTGCTCCAAAGACATATTGAGTTCAATATCAGTACCACTAGGTAATGCTTGACGCAGGCCTAAAAGCAGCTCGCTATTATCACTGTCTACCTCAAATTGATTACCAGTCCCACGATCGGTCTCTG
>CBDUFM010000835.1:0-1800 GCA_965366325.1 uncultured bacterium | reverse complement strand
AGTGCAGATAAACAGTATGTTGGGTTTCTGCGCGCTTGCATTTAAGTTTGATTGCTGATTTTGTGCTGTAGTCATAATAAGACAGACTATGCAGCATTATCTCAAGCCAAGTGGCATCTGTAATGAGCAATTGGTTTAAGCATCTCAGCAGCCCAGCGCTACTGGTTTGCGGGCTGCTGATGACGTTTGTCTGATCTTGGATTAGTGGTCGAGTTGCGCTACGCGATTAAATAAATCGCGGAAAATAGCATCACGATCTAAGCGCATGGTTTCCATGCCTAAATGTCGTTGTTCATTGACGGTAAAGGTCATGTTCTCATTCAGCTGTGGACTGCTGCAGATGCGGGCACTGAACCAATTGCGATTTATGAGCCATGCAACTGCGCTAATATCCCAGATGACTTTACTATTGCCGACATTTTCGGTGACGTATTCGTTGTAAATTTTGAGGAAATAATTGCTGATCGTATTGTCATGCTTGCACAGACTGCGCATTTCTGCATGAGTGGTTGTGAGTTGGTCTGCGCAGCCAACGCACGGTACACGAAGCATCGGCGCGCCACAGTCAAAGAGAACTTGTGAGGCATAGTAATCTTGATAACAATTAAACTCATGTGTGTTGCTGTGCCATTGGGCGTTACCGCCTAGCCAGACTATAACTATTTTATCAATGATGCTGGGGTCAGCTGCTAGAGCGCTTGACACATTTGTGGGCGCGCCAATCGCAACCACATACAGCGGACCATCACTTTCACTGCGTGCATGTACGCGTTTGATGAGGTCGTCGCGTGCATCGCTGGGGACACTGTCATTGGCATCTTTCATCCAACGTGTGCTACCACGGTAAATGCCATCAATGGGTTTTTTTTGTATAGCATCGCAGACGCGTTCGATTTCTTCGAAGCTTTTTTCCATGCCGTCTTCTGGGCCTTCGCTGCGATTATTATGAAAGGGGGCGGCGTAGACCGCGAGGCAGCGCATGGCGTCGCTAGCCAATAGGGCGTAGGCCAAGGCAAATTGATCATCTATTTCGTTATAGGTGTCAGTGTCGAGGACCATGTCCACAGGGCCCTCACAGCGGTCGAGGTGTTCAAATTGTGCGAGTAGTTGACTAGCATACATTGCTGATTCCTTTATGAGTATCTTGGCAATATATCATGTGTATGCTGATTGCTATCGGATTTACTGACTATAATATAGCACAATATGATTATATGTGGATTGTGTGCAAGCTGATGCAGGCAGGTCATGCTTATCATTTGAATGCAATAGGCTTACATCGTGCACAAGCGGCGGTACCGATGCATCAGCATGCACAGGCAGAAGTCATTTTGCCCTTTGCGGGCTCCTGTCAGGTGCAGTGCCAGGAACAACGCTATCAGGTGCAGGCGGGGAGCTGTCTATACATTCCCGCTCATGTAGAGCATGATCAGGTGAATCAGGGTGTCTGTGAAAATTATTATTTAAAAATACCAGAATTAGAAGCCGTCTTTGGTTATCGGGCACGTTTGTTTAATTTGCGTCAGGACCGACTGCTCTTGCGTTGGTCGCAGGATTTGGCGAGCTGTGCGCGACAAAGTGATGAGTTATTGGATCCGACTATGGATGCCTTGACACGTGCCTGGGTAGAACGCCTTGCCTATTTAACTGATCAGACCCAGCAAGAATTGGATTACAATAGGACGGTTAAGAAGGTGACGCTCATGTTGGCTCAGCGTTATCGCGAGGATTGGAGCCTTCAGGAAATTGCGGCCAGTGTATCTATTAGTGTCAGTCATTTAGGGCTTTTATTTCGTAAGG
>CBDUFM010000834.1:0-1803 GCA_965366325.1 uncultured bacterium | reverse complement strand
CAACACAACCACTCTCGGTACTGGGCCCCTTTGATCGCCAATATGCTGGCCATAACTCGATCATCATTAGCCAAGATGGCAGCTGGTCCTTAGTCTCTGCGGATGACAAGCAGGCTACACTGAGTCGCAGTGTTAA
Organism: uncultured bacterium; assembly: GCA_965366325.1. Classification (GTDB taxonomy): domain Bacteria; phylum Planctomycetota; class UBA11346; order UBA11346; family UBA11346; genus JANQLF01. The sequence goes on along the minus strand of CBDUFM010000834.1, from coordinate 1,667 downwards.
CGACTTAACGTACCAATTGAGCTATCGCATTGATGACGTACGTCCAACCGTTCACGTGAGTTGGGTTATCAGCAACACCAGCAACGAAGAGAAATCTGTGCCTGCGGAAATTACCGCAATTAACGGCATCCACCAAGATCTCGCGCGCAACGATGCTTACTTTAATGGCATTTACACCTTCGAAGATGGCGGTTTAAATTCTTTAGATTTTCCTGAGCTGCCATCCGGCACCACACGCACCTTTGTTAATTATGAGTGGACTGGCACTACCGAATATATCGCACTGCGCTCACGTTTCTTCGCTGGCATTTGGACCCCTGGCCAAGCAAGCATGGGCCCGATCAACGGTGACAAATCCGATGCCGTTACTGAAACAACAAACGAAAAAGGCAACAGTGGCCGCAGCACGGCACACCTCGCTCAAGTAGACGAAAAAGGTAACCTCGCAACCCGCATCAGCGTCACCGCCGGTGGTTTTCCAGGTGGTCCAGAAGTAGCAGAACAACATCAAGCCTTTTTTAATATTTTTATTCGCGACAACAGCGGCAAAGATTTTGTGGTTCAGCCAAATGAACAATTAACCCTCAATTGGTCAACGACAGTCACCAGCATGAAGGCCGAAGATTTGGCCTTATTGACCGAGGCAGAAGCCGAACTTGAATTCGCTAGCCGCTGGTACCGTTTTTTCCGCCTCATCTCTAACCTGTTGCTGTGGCTCTTAAATGTCTTAAACGCTGGCTTTGAGATGATTGGCCTCGAAGCCATTGCCTATGGCCTCGCGATTATTTGCACCACTGCGATTGTTAAAGGCGTGCTCCACCGCGTTACCTACAAACAGCAGTATTCAATGATGAAAATGCAGCAGCTCGCTCCAGAGCTTCGTCTTTTGCAAGCACGATATAAAGACGACCGCCAAGCCATGGCTATGAAGCAAATGGAATTATGGAAGAAACACGGTGTGAATCCATTCGGCGGCTGTCTCCCTATGCTGATTCAAATGCCGATCTTCTTTGCCCTGTTCCAAGTATTTAACCATGCTGCAGACATGCGTGGTCATGGTTTCCTCTGGGTTACCGACCTCACGCTTCCCGACCAAACGATTCCCCTCGGCTTTAACTGGCCATTCATTGGTACACCAGCGAGCATCAACTTGCTACCGCTCGTGTATTTACCAGTTGCCTTATTCCAAAGTCTGTCGATGAAAATGAACACACCAAATTCTGGCGACAAGCAAAAAGATGAAATGCAAGAAAGCATGCAGAAGATGTTCCGCTACATGCCTATCTTCTTCTTCCTGTTTATCTACTTCTTCGCATCCGGCTTGGTACTTTACATTACCATCAGCAGCTTGTGGACCTTAATCGAAATTCGCATGATTCGCAAGAAACTCGGCATGGACAAACCAAAAGAAACAAAACCAACCGCGACCACTTAGATTTCCTCGCGGACAAACACAACAAAAGGCGCAGATTTTATCTACGCCTTTTTTGTTTCATTGGTGCATGCGCATGCAAAAACGCTGCTAAAAATGACGCGCCAATGGTATGCGACGACCAATGCCAAAGGCTTTATCTGTGACACGCAGGACTGGCGCTGCCTGACGACGTTTATATTCGTTAATTTCCACCAAGCGACAGATATGGCGCACCGTTTCCTCATCGTAACCT
>CBDUFM010000833.1:0-1804 GCA_965366325.1 uncultured bacterium | reverse complement strand
CTTGAATTAATTTCTGACTCTGCCGCCACAGCCAAACTTCGCCTTGATCGCGGAAGTACCAGCCATTACCAACGATGCCGTGTTCTTGAGGAAGAACCCCGGTTAGCATGCTAGTCTGGGCACTGCAGGTGACCGCGGGTACAATGGGGTCGAGGGCGGATAGGAAACCGCGCTTTGAGAGGGCTAGCAAATGTGGTGTATGTTCCCCGATAAGTTCGGGAGTGAGGCCTACACAACAGATAACAAATACGCGGCTCATTTATGGTCCAAATAAATCGCTGATCGAAGCTTTGTCGAGATGTCCTTGGAGATTCGCTGCTTCAATCCCAATGAGATGGTCATCGGTCTTTTTCAGGATGATCCGTTTATCACCAATTGCGACTGTTAATGTGCTGGTCCAAGCGGCAGCTGGGTCATATGCTGCTTCCCAATCTTGTACCCGCGCCGCAGCTAAAGCAGCAATGAAATCGGTTATTTCATCATTGGTTTCTGCGTCAATGTCCCAGCTGTGGTCATCTTGTCGTTGATAAAACTGTGGTACATCTCTTTGATCGTGAATCACCAGGCCACTAATTAACTTCTCATTTAGTAGCGGGAAAAGGCGTTTATCGGCAAATTGATGGCGCTTAATCTGCGTGAGCGCTATGGATTCTTGCGTCTCTGGTATAAGGAACTCGAGGGTGCCGCTTATAATTTTACCAACGTTGCGCTTGGTCTTATGGCTTGCAGCGGGGATTTGGCTGAGTTTGTTGAGGAGTTTTTCCACTGATTCGTTAGCACAAACAATATGTCCATCTAACAGCCATTGCTTGTCTTTTTGTTGCAAGTGGACGTTGTTAATGGTAATTGACTGCGCTTCGTGTGGGTCAAAAGGTATAAGTTTTTTACTGAGAAATCCTTGGGCAGGAAAGTTGAATAAACGTTCACTGAGATTGACTATAAATGCTTCTTTGAGGATGTTGTCGCCAATTTCTTGATGGCGTTCGATGATACGGAATTGTTTGGTGCCCGGTGCAATGCCACGATCACAAAAGCGGATTACTTGTTCACCAGTGCGGTCTTGGCCTTCAAAATATAAGGCATTCTGACTCGCATCGCTGCTGGCTTCCACAAAGCTAATTGCTTGGGTATCCCTAAATACGTTGATCCAGTCGTTACACACGCTTTGATCGGCTAAATGCGATGTATCTGTTTGTGCAAGCCACCAGCGCTCGCGGAAAAAAGCCAGTGTCCATTGGTTTTCGCGTTGAATGCGACTGAGTTGTTGCGGTATACCAAGGGTGTTGGCGCGCATGGCACTCGGAGATCTATTTAATTGACCAGCGAGATCGCGATCTAGCTGGTACAGACTGCCATATTTATCTAGAGCATAGCCATGCCCATCGCTGCCTGTTCCGATGGTCCATGGATCTTGGCCGGGTGCATCTAGACGGATACCGTGGGTTAAACCGTAGGCCGCTTGTTGTTCCAGATCTAATTGGGCTTTGCCTAAATTACGAATGATTTGCGTCTCGAGTAGGCTTTTTTGAATGGTGAGCATTTCACTGGGTTTCATGCGTCCATAGGCATGAAACTGATAGTTACCTATCAAGGCATGGGCCTGTTGAAATAAGAGACTGTATTGTCCGTGCTCACCATCGATGCGATAAGTTTTACTGGCCTGTAACAGGGGGTTATTGAGTGCGGGGTCGACACTGTCTGCGCGATGAAACAGCAGGCTTAATAGAGCAATGCAGGCTAGACCAGTCATGATGCAGGCTTCGCGTGTGGCTTGATGTTGGATGCCCCACCATTTCTTAAGAGA
>CBDUFM010000832.1:0-1811 GCA_965366325.1 uncultured bacterium | reverse complement strand
TGTTCATTAAGTAAACTATCTAGTTGGCTAAGATTAATAATGCCCTGTTCGTTGACTTCTAGATAGCTCACTTGTGCACCGGCACGTTGGCAGCGTTTAATGGGTTCGAGGACTGCAGGGTGTTCGGTGCTGGCAACAATTATGTGTGGACGTTCATTGAGCATGCGTTCGGCCACGCCAAATATGGCTTGGTTTAATGCCTCTGTGGCGCCACTGCAAAAATGTATTTCATCTGTGCGCGCATTGAGTGTGCTGGCTACGTGTTCGCGTGCATGGTCTAAGAGCGTGGCTGCTTCACGACCGGCGAGGTAATGTTTGCTGGATGCGTTGGCGTAGTTTTCAGTGAGGCATTGCTGAACGAGCGCTGCAACTTCTGGAAGGCAGGCGCTCGTCGCATTGTTGTCAGCATAAATCATCGCAGTGCGTATTTCTGCTTAGCCGATAGCGAGCATGCGCTCAATCGGCAGGCGCGCACGTTCAATTATGGAGGCATCCATTTCAATGCTTGGTGATTTGTTCTTCATGCATGCATATAATTTATCTAATGAATTAAGCCGCATATGGGGGCAGGTATTGCAAGAAACACAGCTACCTTCTGGTCCGCCTTTAACTTCTGCAGGGGCCATGATAAACGTCGCATTTGGGGCGGCCATTTTCATTTTATGAATAATACCCGGTTCGGTTACGACAATGTAGGTGGCATCCGGAGCGCCATCTTCAACGGCATTTAATAATTTTTTCGTACTTCCAACCACGTCACCAAGATCACGTACTGGAGCAGGACATTCTGGGTGGACTAAGGTAATCGCACTAGGATTTTCTTGCTGCAAATCACGAATGGCTTGGCCAGAAAATAATTCATGGACTTCACAAGCGCCTTGCCACAAGACCATGTCGCGTCCACTTTGTTGAATCACCCAATCGCCAAGGAATTGATCTGGTGCAAAAATAATCGGTTGATCTTTGCCAATATGATTAACCACTTCAACGGCATTAGATGAGGTAACGCAGTAATCAGAAAGTGCTTTTACCGCGGCAGAGGAATTCACATAGGTGACAACTTTGTGATTAGGATAGTTCTTAACAAATGCGGCAAAGTCATCAGCAGGCGCGCTGTCGGCGAGACTACAGCCAGCTTCAATATCAGGTAGGAGCACTAATTTTTCTGGCGATAAAATTTTAGCGGTCTCTGCCATGAAATGCACACCGCAGAAAACAATGACATCTGCGTCGGTGTTGGCCGCTTCGCGTGCAAGCTGCAGGCTGTCACCAATGAAATCAGCGACATCTTGAATTTCATCAACTTGGTAATAATGCGCGAGAATAACCGCGTTCATTTCTTTTTTAAGTTCGGCAATTGCTTGAACCAAATCAACGGCATTGCTCTGTTCAGTGCTGTCAGCAGCGCTGCTCTTCAGTAGGACCATTTCGTTCTCCGCTACGGGCGCTTAGCCTAGCTTTGCTTGTGGCTAATCCAAGTCAGTACTGTGTCTTGGTGCGTTCACTTTTGCTCGGAATGGATTGGTAGCTGAGTGGGACCTGTCATTGCCGTTCAGCTAATCTGGATCAGCGAGGTCACTGATCTGCGGAAAGCCCGCGTGCTGGGCTTGTTCGAGGTCTGCGAGGCTGTCTATGTCATTGAGCAATTGGGTGCAGCAGTGGCGCAGACCTACTTGGTCGAGGCGTGCTTGGGTTTCTTGGCGTAGCTCTGCTTGGGACCATGGGAGATCGGAGGCAAGGCAGGTCTGAGCTGCATCTGCAGAGGCTAGGCCAAGCGCCCAGTAGCCGCCGTCACTGGCCGGTCCAAATAC
>CBDUFM010000831.1:0-1811 GCA_965366325.1 uncultured bacterium | reverse complement strand
CTCTGGACCATTAAACTGGCCCTCAAACGCATTCAACAATCGCCGATGATCCCCAAATCGAGCATCGATGATGATGCTGGCTATGCGCATGTCGCTGAAGAGCTGGGGATTAGCGTTGGCTCAATTGGCACCCTCAGCACCGCGGCCATGCCCACGGGTCGGGCCAAGTTCGCTGGTGGTGAAATTGACATTAGCCTGCAAAGCGGTGCTGGAGACAAAGGTCAGCGCGTCAAAGTGATCGAAATCGATGGCCCCCAGATCTTCGTCCAAGTGCTACCACCACCTTGATCTACCATGCAGGCAAAGAGCCCAAGCTGCTTGATTGCGACTTAGTCATACCCACATACACTTTTCTCACACTTAAAAAAAATAACAAAGGATTTTAAAAAATGGAAGATTTTGCAATTTGGATCATTGGTGCCCTAGCTGTCGGTGGCCTGATTTTCTTTTTCTGGGCCTTTACAGCGATTAGCCTGTGGTGGCAGGCCTTTACCTCTGACACCCCAGTCAGCCTCCTGCAAATCATCTTTATGCGCTTTCGTAAGGTAAACCCACAGATGATTGTGACCGCACGCATTACTGCGAAAAAGGCCGGCATCGATATCGCCACGGATAAACTTGAGGCCCATTACATGGCTGGTGGTCGCGTTGGTCGCGTAGTCAATGCGCTGGTGGCGGCGAACAAAGCCAAAATTGCACTCGACTTTGACCGTGCCTGTGCCATTGACCTCGCTGGTCGTGATGTGCGCGAAGCGGTAAACACCTCGGTGAATCCTAAAGTTATTGACGTCCCCTCCCTCACTGGTGACCGTCGCAGCATCGATGCTATCGCTGGCGATGGCATCCAAGTCAAAGTTCGCGCACGTGTCACAGTTCGTACTGAACTCGATCGCTTAGTGGGTGGTGCCACCGAAGAAACCATCATTGCTCGTGTTGGTGAAGGTATCGTAACCACCATCGGTTCTGCTGAAAATCACATGAAGGTACTTGAAAATCCAGATAAAATTTCGCGCACAGTTTTGGACCGCGGCTTAGATGCCGGAACGGCCTTCGCCATTCTATCAATTGATATCGCTGACGTTGACGTTGGTGAAAACATTGGTGCGCGCTTAAAAGCTGACCAAGCTGACTCTGATAAACAGGTCGCGCAAGCGAATGCGGAAAAACGTCGTGCACTTGCGGTTGCCCTTGAACAAGAAATGAAAGCCTTGGTTGAAGAAAACCGCGCCAAAGTGGTTCTTGCTGAAGCTGAAATACCTATGGCCATGGCCGAAGCCTTCCGCAGCGGACACATGGGCGTCATGGATTATTACAACATGAAAAACGTCATCGCTGATACCCAAATGCGCGAGAAAATCGTGGATCCAGACGACGATAGCTCACAGGAACTCTCCTAAGCATGGGTCTCTTTGACGAGATTGAAAAAAATATAAAAGCTGCCATCGAGGAAGCGAAACAGGCACAGGCACAGCAGGCTCGGCACGCGCCACCTGCTGCGCCCGTTGCAGCACCGCCAACAGCCGCGGAAGCGCCACAGCAAGAACAGCAGCGACTTCCACAAGTTCAGGCAGCACCGCCGCTACGCCATTACGAAGAAGACGGCTCCCTAGCACCGGAAAGCCTGAGTGAAAGTCGTGAGCGTGAAGAAGCTGTAGCTCTACGTAAACAAGAACAGTTACTCAAACAGCAACAGCGTTTTGACAATCGCTTTGCTGATCAAAGTACCAAGCAAATGCTGCAACAAATCTTGAGCTGCAAAAAGGGACTCGCAGCTGCATTCCTCGCTCAGGAAATTATTGGCCCGCCAAAGG
>CBDUFM010000830.1:0-1815 GCA_965366325.1 uncultured bacterium | reverse complement strand
AAGCACCCCATTGATGAAATCCGTATGATCAACGAGGTTCACAAACGTCACCTCAAAGATCACGCCCCGGAATTAGCTCTAAAATTTATGGAGCTGCAACAGGAACGAGTCGGCGATTACATTTTAGCCTACGACACACCAGGCCAAATTGCTCATGCATCACATTTTGTTTCTGAGCATCGAATTCACACGCATTGGATCTTTTCTAACTATTCACAAGAACAAAAAGAGCAGGTTATTCGCCCCATCCTTGAATCCTGTGCGACCAACCATGACGCGCAAAGGCGTTGGGCACTTTACGGCATGAACGGCTTTTTACCCAATACTTATCGCCCCATAGAGATAGAAGCCGTGCCAGCAAATGTCAGTCTCATTTTTGAGGGCCCCAAACACCATCACATTTACCTGCGCCGCTTTGGTATTCCAGAAATATTAATGAATGGCAACACACTTTTTGGTTTTTATGGCAATTATCAGAAAAAATTACGCCGCCGCGTTACTGCCAAACGTGGCATCGAAGTCATGGGCATGCCGGGTGTTGAGTTACACGTCGAACAACGCGGTGAATATTCCATGGATAAATTAGCTGGTCGCTGGTGGCGCGGCACCGCAAGCATCTGGCATAATGTGGAAGAGAAACGCCTCTATTGCCTAGAGCAAATTGGCCCCAAAAAAGCTAAAACCCTAGAGTTCGACGATGTTATTCGCACCTAAGCCCGAACCATTCAAATCGCCACAGGATAGTAACGCTGAAATGCGTGCCATCCCAGGGCGCAATCAGTTAGCAAAACTCATCGCTGAAGAGCCCGGCGTCTATAAAATAATAGAGATAGAATTAAAATATGGACCACTGATTAGTCCATTGGCTACGCTCTTAAAAGCTCGTAGAAGAAAGCGCATCCAACTAGAGGGTTTATCGCTCGAAATTTTTAATCTCATTGATGGCGTCAGACATATTGGCGATATCATCGAATACCTAATCGATACACATAAGCTTAGCTATTTTGAATCTCGCAGCCTCTGCCTCTATTATTTGCAACTATTATCAGGCAATGGCATAATTGCACTTGGCATACCTAAGGATGACGAAGCAGCACAATCACAAACCACACAGGGCTAACGTCTTAAATCCTTAAATAGTACGTATCGTATTACCAGCAATAAACTTCCCTTCCGGGAAAAATTTACGACTATCAATAATATGATCGCTTTCGATACGCTCTAAGAGTAACTCCCCTGCCTTAACGCCAATAGCATGCAAAGATTGCTGATAGGTGACGAGCTGATAATCAATGGGGGCTGTTTGGAATGGTAAATCGATTGCGCAAATCGAATAATCCTTAGGTACATCAAAACCACGAGCGCGCATAACAGCAATAGCGCTATGTGCTGTCGATGCATTAGACGCAAAAACAGCCGTAAAAGATAACTGCTGATCAAAGACTTCGTTCATTAATTCTGAGGCCATGTCTCCGGTATAATTTCCGTGCTTAATTAAGGACTCATCAATTGGAATGCCGTGGTCCTTAAGCGCTTGCTTATAACCGTTTAATCGATCAAGCGCGGATGAGTTAATCAAATAAGGCCCAGTTATATGTAAAATCCGCTTATGACCGGCCTCTATCAATTGCTTGGTCATACTACGTGCTACTTCGAAATTATCCGTATCTATATAATCACCGAAGCTCTTTGCAAAATGAGAACCAATACTGACACAGGGAAAATTCGCAGACAGCATTTGCTCATATTCACTATCTGTATCCTCTGGAGAGCTAGGCGGCACCAGCATAAGCAGGCCATCCACACCACGCTGTC
>CBDUFM010000829.1:0-1821 GCA_965366325.1 uncultured bacterium | reverse complement strand
GGTGAATTTAGCTTCGTACTCGTTAATGCTGCCTTCGGCAGTGCTGAAGCACAATCATCGGATATTTATGGCCTGATTGTAGCCGTTGCATGCCTAAGCTTAGCCCTCACCCCGTTGCTCGTACAGATAGCTACACGCTTTTTGCCGAATGCGAACATAGATTATTTTACTGATCAAGGTGACACGATTGTTGTAGCTGGACTCGGGCCCGTAGGAAACACCATCGTCAAAGCATTGAATGAACGAGGACACCCCCTGTTATTAATTGATCGAAATGAAAAGCTCTTGGCACCTTGGCAAAACAATGACGGTATCACCTGCCATTTAGGCAAGATTGAAGAAATGGATGAATGGCTGCCCATTATTGGCACCAAACCACGCGTACTTGTACTTACTTTTCCGATTGTCGATGCCTCGGCTTTAGTTGCAGAACGAGTTTTAAAAATGGATCCCGATCTCGTCATTATTGCCAGAAGTCCCTACGAGGCACAAATTGACACCCTGTATACCGCCGGCGTACGCTATGTTATTTGTGATGAGCGTGAATCGGCACGTGCCCTAGAGCCACTGCTCAACGAGATTCTAGGCAGTGATGATAGCGCAGATGATCGTATCAAAACCTCTGAATTTCGCCAATTACATACAGCCGACTTTAGAAAATCAGATGAAAACCTACCTGGCTTCAATGAACAGATCGAAAAGCACGACTAGGCAGCGCTAAACGAAAATCCTTTTCTTTAGTAAAGCCTAGCGGGGCACCGTACTCTGTTTTCAGAAAGCGCATGGATATCTGTGCACCAAGACTGTCACCGCGCCATAAAGCGCAGGCATCAGCATAAGAAACCTGTTCAGCCGCAACACCTCTCTCAATGAGTGCTTGAACTGCCCATATATTCAATTTGAAACGTCCGTCTATTTCCTCAGCGAGCAGTAAACCACGACTTTGAATAGGAACATCAAGGGCAGCGGACGGCGCATTACTCATCAATAAAAATTGTTTATGACGAAAACAATAAAGCTCACTAGGTAAATCGAATCCTAAATCCGGGTGCACCTGTTGCGTAAATAGCTTAGAAATTGATACCTGCGCTGAGCCACGCCGACGCAATCGACAAGCAAAAAAAGGCTCCGTCCGCAGCATCGAAGGCCAAATCCGCACGGAGCCTTGATCATTAATGCCATAGTCACCACCTAATTCAGATTCAGTAATCGGATCAACTGACCAGTCATCATGTAATTTCAAAAACTGCTCGATAACTTCTTCATTCTCTTCAAAATACATGGTACAGGTGCTGTAAACCAAGCGACCACCATCGCGCACACAGGCAGCAGCCTGTTCCAAAATACGCAATTGTTTTTTTGCCATCTTCAAGACTTGTTTCGTGCTGCGCAGCTCATGACCACTACACGGTGCGTCAACGAGCGCTGCATCGACGCGCAAATGACTATCACGCAAATCCTCCAACGAGGCACGTGTAACAATGACATTCAGCAAACCCTGCCGTGATATATTTTCTCTAATAATTTTACGTCGAGCAGGCGATGCATCTGATGCAATCACGCAGCCACTGTCCTGTAATTGTAAGGCCACTGCACTTGTCTTTGAACCCGGTGCGGCACAGGCATCGAGAATATATTCATCTGGCTGCACAGCCATCAGACTAACTGGCAATTGGCTTGCGGCATCTTGCGGATAGATGGTTCCGGTATGGTAATCCAAAAAACCTGCAGGATCTTCGTGGTCGGCATGGAAATACCCAGATGGCGACCAAGGAATTTGACTAACATCTTGCCACGCTGGTGACAGTCGACCACGCCGTG
>CBDUFM010000828.1:0-1822 GCA_965366325.1 uncultured bacterium | reverse complement strand
GCGATACGAGGGATGATCGAAAGCTTAGATCATCATAGTCATTACTTTACCAAAGATGAAACGGCCCTCTATGGTGGCCAGCAGGCTGACCGTGGGCGTGGCTTTGGCTTTGATTGGGCCATGGACCATGAATTGAATGTCATTCGGGTGTCGCGTGTTATTCCCGGCAGCAGTGCCAACCAAGAAGGCATCTTATCTGGTGACGTTATATTAAAAATTAATGACAAGAGCGTCTTTGATCTAACCCATAATCATATTCGCCAATTATTTATGCACGCCGAAGATGATATCTCGATGCAAATTCGCCAGGCCGGCAATCTGATTAAATCAGTGAAGTTACTGCGCGCTGATTTTGCCGACACGGGAGTTCTGGATCCCCGCATTATTCAAAAATCAATTGGCTACGTGCGTATCAGCCGCTTTAGAGATGGTAGCGTTGAAAAACAAAATGACGTTGAGGGTATTGCAAACACCCTCACTGGTCGCTCATTCAGACAGCAATTGGACGTACTCTCGACCAAAGAATTACGCGCACTCATTATTGATCTGCGTGGCAATGGCGGCGGCAGTATTCGTGCAGCAGTAGAGGTTGCTGATTGTTTCCTCAACTCAGGTCCCGATGACCCTCGCGTCATCGTGGAACAAGTGAGTCGTAACAATTTAAGCCGCAGTTATGCCTACACCGCAAGCAGCGTGAATACGTATCCACACTGGCCGATTTGTGTGCTAATAGATGAGCACACTGCATCTAGCGCAGAAATTGTAGCAGCTGCTTTACAAGATCATAAGCGAGCACTTATTGTTGGCACCCGTAGCACGGGTAAGACTAGTATTCAAGAAACCTTTATGCTTGATGATGGATCCTCTATTCGATTATCAGTAGCGCATTACCAAACACCCAATGGCCAACAACTAGACGGTCACGGATTAAATCCTGATGTAGAAAGCGTGCAGAGTCCCCTCAATAAATTACAGGTCCAACGTAAGCAGGCTTACCTTGCTAAGGGACAAGCAGTACCTGATGCATTAAAAGATGCCAGCGATCCGGTGATTAAACAGGCGGCTGATATTTTAACAGGGATACTTGTTTTTAAACAAGATTAATGCTGCTTTTAGAGAGACGCGCCTGCGTTTAGATGGACACGCCAATGGCCTGCAGCCAGCTAGCCCAGGGATCGTTTTTATACATGCCGGTGTAATAGAGTGACGCGGCCGCAATCACCAGTAACAAAACAAATAATAGGAAGGCACGGAACGCCGTGCTTTGAATCATGGCATCCATACTGGATATGGGTGCAGCGTCGGGGAATTGATTTTTTTGAATTTGGCGCTTCAGCGCCAGGGCCTGATCAACCGTAGAGCGTTTGGTGTCGCCTTTCCGGCGTAATTCTTGGGCACCCGTAATCGCCCGTTCGCGTAACATGCGATCTAATTGACTGGGCGTATAAGGCCCCTCTTCATTATGTCCCTTAATTATAAACCAAATCTTGTCATCACTCATGGAGAAAGTCTAAATCCTAATTAGCAGATTTCAAAGCCTGCGTTTACAGGTGTAAGAGGATCTGAGCGATACGCTTGCATCACTTTTATCAAGTGGACAGCAGACGATCAACCAAGTTCGGATCAAAACATTGGCTGAAGGGAACGTCTTCGATGCGAAACTGTAGTTCACGAGGATAACGATCGCGCAAGGTGCTTTCAATAAAGGCCTGTTCTTCAGCAATGTCGTCCTTCGATTTGAGGCACCACCAGGTCTTTTTCGCAGGATGCCAAAAGTAACCACGCGGACGCCAGGTATCCTTGCAGGCAAAGGGTGACTTGG
>CBDUFM010000827.1:0-1825 GCA_965366325.1 uncultured bacterium | reverse complement strand
CTTTTGAATACAGCCAAGCATATCGGGGACCCACGTTCCTGCTTCTTCATGCCTTTCTGGCGGAATAAAAGACATCCGTTCTTTAGGCGCACCATTTTCTCCGAGCAGGATGGGGTGCTTACCAACTAAATCTAAAAACTTTTCCTGCCACTTACTTTTCCACGGATAAACATGACTATCATAAATAATACCATTGCCGCTCGTATCTTTCATCGCAAATCCCTTAAGAATCCCCGTCAAATCATAGGCCCAGTCTAATCCGCCAACGACACAGATATTTTTTGCCCCTGTTTCACGAACAGCATCAAGCACTTTTTGCATGCCTGGGGATTCATAGGTTTTGTAGACTTCGTTATTTTCAGCTATGACTCCATCCGCAGCTTTCACCTTCTCTTTAATCGTACCACCGTTTAACCACACATCCCAGGTAATACTATGCGGCTCATTTAAGAGGCCAAATAACACAGCGCTGTGATTCTTATAACGCGCAGCGCAATCCTTCCAAAAAACTATGGTTTCTTCGGATGGAGCTTTATAGCGATGTAAATCCAAGATTATATAGACGCCACGACTGGCACAGGCTTCTACTAAATTATCAACAAGGGCCCGATACGGCTCGCCAGCATCCTTAGAGCCGGCAGTATCAAACCAATACTTGTCACTTATTGCGAGACGCACCACATTAGCCTTCCACTCCTCGATTGCATGCACAACGGTATTTAAACTGCTATCGCCCTTAGGGTTCCATTCTAATGACGGCACAGCGACGCCTTGCAACCACAGGCTTTCACCCGCTACATTTTTCACGTCTGCACCATCAACGTGCAACTCGCTTGGGTATGCCTTTGTTCCCTTAATCGGATAATTAAGTGTCTGCGCCAAAGGTGGCTTTTTTTCCTCATAAACAGAAAGGCGCATACTGATATCATCCAAGTCAAGCTGCCCACTCTTAACACGAAATAATGTTGGCATAAATTCTAGGTGTGTCGCTTTATCTGGAATCATAAAATTAGTTTCACGTTCTTGCCAACCACCACTCGTTCCTTTAAAATTTGGATGTCCTGGACTTGGCTTCAGTTTATTACCATCAGCATCTAAAAAATGCATGATAATTCTGCCGTCAAACCATTGCTCAGCTCCACGCTTAATATCAGCAAAGCGTACACGATAACTTAACTTCACTGCATTAAACTCGGGCGCAATCACATTTGGCAGTGCTATTTTATTATAGGCGGATGTTAATTTATCGGAACTCACAAAGGAAATCCGCAAAAAGGCATTCCCCTTCTCCTTCCCCCATGTAACCGCTTCTGGCAATCCCCAGCCATCGGGCTTTTGTTGCTGTGCTGTACGCGGCTCAAAGTCACATTGATAAAATGGCTTTAACTCAGCACAGGTAGCTGCTACCTGCATGAGTGTTAGCCAACAGAAAGCACTAAGTAAAACTTGCATTTGAATCCCTCGCCTGTGAACACGAAACATATAGATATAAAAGTGATATGCAATATATTGATTATTGATATATTATTGATATATATATGCTGAAGAAAAATCGCTCACCATGGACCCACAGATGCAGAGCAAAGCCAGCCAACTTAAATACCTTAAGGTGAAAAATAAACTAGAGTTACGACTAGAGTCTTGTGACGATGGAGACAAACTTCCCAGCGAACGCAATCTCGGGGCAGAATACGGCTGCAGCTTTTTAACAGTCCGCAAAGCCTTGGACCTCATCGAAGCGGAGGGCCGAGTTGAACGACGCCCTGGTGCTGGGACCTTCGTCAATAAGACCCTGCCAACCCAAGGCAGTGCCAGTGCTGACTCG
>CBDUFM010000826.1:0-1830 GCA_965366325.1 uncultured bacterium | reverse complement strand
ACGAATGCCTCGCGCGGGTTCATGGATGAATGAGTTTAAATTTGTCGGTGGCATTATTGAAATAGCCGCAGCGTTTAAATTTCTCGCGATTAGTGATTTTGCGTGGGGCTGGGGTGGTATTATTGGCCGCAGCACGACCTTGTCGGTGTGGGTATGTTTAAGCCTCTTGGCTGCCGTGTATTTAGCGGGTTTCATTCGTTTATCGGGTGATGCAAAGATATCGCGCTATGGTGTCGGGCGTTTGCTGATGATCGCATTATTTGTGGTAACAGCGGTCTATCTATTCATGGGTTTGATGGGTTATCAAAACCTTGCATTAGTGGAAAGCTTTTTCCCCGGTGATGCGGCCCCTGTATAGCCACAATGCTGAAGCTGCTTTTCAAACGCTGCTTGCGCATGGCTAAATAAAATGAGCATAGGACTATGACTGAGCCATTGTCATCATTTCGTGCCTTGAAACAGCGCTCACAGCCCATCTGCATGCTGACCTGTTATAGCTTTCCCACTGCCCAGCAGTCAGAGCAGGCCGGCGTCGATATTGCCTTAGTTGGCGACAGCCTCGGTACGACTTTCCTCGGTTATGATAGCACCAACAAAGTGACGATGAGTGATATGCTGCACCATGTGCGAGCGGTGCGTCGTGGCTGCCCCAAGACCTACGTGTTAGCAGATCTGCCGTTTCGCAGTTATGAGACGCCTGAAGATGCGCTGGCTAATGCGCGTGCATTGATCGATGCTGGGGCAGATGGGGTAAAACTAGAGGGTGCGCTGACGGCTATAATCAGCTATCTGGTTAAGCACGGTATTGATGTTTGCGGACATATTGGTTATTTGCCACAAACCGCAGACAAGCCGAGTGTCGTAGGTAAACAGATTCCTGTTGCGCGGCAATTACTTGCGGATGCCCAAGCTATCGAAGCCGCTGGTGCAGAAATGCTGGTGCTCGAATTAATGCCCAAAGAATTAAGTGCGGTGCTGACAGCTCAGTTGGCTATTCCGACGATTGGTATCGGTGCCGGTGCTGATTGTGATGGCCAAGTGCAAGTCATAGATGATTTATTGGGTATGGGCGAACGGGTTTTTCGCCATGCAAAAGTATATGCACAACACCGTGCTGACGCGGTGACGGGTATTGCCCAGTATTGCCAAGATGTGCGAGAAAAAGCATTTCCAACAGATGCGCATGTCAGTCATGTTGATCAGGGTCTTATCGACCAGCTGTAAACGAGCAGACAATATTATGTTGCAGCATAGCTATGTACATTTTGGCCTAAAACTTTTAGGATTGCTTGCGATCCTTACGGTGATGAGTTGTACGCGGCAGACGCTTACACTGCAGGATACTGCGCGCCAGCCGATAGTGGGTGCCCGTGTTGTGTTACATGATGAAGTCGTTGTGAGCAATGCGCGTGGACAAGTCCAATTGTTAGATCGCTTTTTTCATTTGTACGCTCCTGCAGATGTATTGATTAAACACGAAGGTTATTTTTCGCAGAGTTTACCGTATCCCAATCGATCTCTGACGGTGACGCTTAAAAAATATAGTGAGTTAGCCTCTTCAACGGTGGAAGAGGCGCTGCTGTCCTTGGCTGTCGATCGAGAGCAGGCAAGCATAACTAAACGTGGCGAAAAACTAGTAATTGAGACAGCGGATAAGCGTAAGATTTGTCTACGCATCCATGATGAACGCGTGCTTGGCTATTTTATCCTGCAGGAAAATGGTGTTTATCATTATGACGGTCACGGTGTCGCATTATTTCACGACAGCTTTGTTGATGGTGTGCCTATGCGTACCATGGCTAATGGTCGTACGATATCCTTTGCCAATGA
>CBDUFM010000825.1:0-1839 GCA_965366325.1 uncultured bacterium | reverse complement strand
ACCAATCATGAGCGTGAATAATGTCAAAGTCTTCTCGCACTGCCAAGCGTGTACCAAGCTTGGCGTAGCGGCCCACCTCGGTTATCAGGTCAGGGCCATAGTTGCCTTTAATATCAATAACGGAGTCATCAAATAGATTCTGCAATTCTTGCGGCGAGGACTTTCTTAATTTTTTAATTTCAGCAAAGTATTCTTTAACCCCATGATAAGGACGCAAATAGGCATCGAGTGGGATGATGCGCATATATTCTTCATCGGGCTGTACCCGCTGCATAATTTCATCATCACGTAGTGGATCGATGGTATTCCCACCAATTAAACGCAAGTCGGCGCCATGCTCCGGCGCTTCATCGACACGCGGCACCACAAAAGAAATCTGTGCGCCTTGGGTAACCATACTCTTGGTCAAGCCATAACAGGCAGTCCCCAAGCCACCACTAATATAGGGCGGGAATTCCCAGCCAAACATCAAAACCCGTGGTCTACTCATTGTGCTAGCACCTCCTCCATTAAGGCCTTGGCCCGCAGAACCTCTGCGACACTCCATGCTTGGGCAAAACAGCCTCGTGGAAGATGCGGCTCGTCACCGTCAAAAATTTCCGCAATACTACCGAGTCCAAATTCATTCACATGATCATTAAACAAACGATGTAATTTACGATGCAAATCGCGCTCACGATGCTTCGGATCAGCGCTTATTTTTAGGCGCGCAGCAACAAAGGGGCCGATTAACCATGGCCACACCGTACCCTGATGATAACTCGCATCACGCTGATCTGGACCGCCCACATAACGTGCACAATAAGCAGGATGCTGTGGACTTAAGGTACGAATGCCATACGGGGTAAATAACTCACGTTCAACCGCCATTACCACGTGACGCTGCTGACTATCACTCAGGGCTGAATAGGGTAAGGACACTGCAAATAATTGGTTTGGTCGTAACGCCACATCTTTACCGAATTGGTTATGCGTGTCTGCACAAAATCCGAGATCATCCAACCAAAACATCTCTTGGAAATGATCAGGAAATGCTTCCACCAATTCTTTAATCCCAGCAACCGGCTTACGCCGCAGTTGCGTGCACAATTGTAAATGGAATTTCATCGCATTAAACCACAGCGCATTTATCTCTACCGCATATCCATAGCGCGGTGTGACTGGCTTGCCCCATGCCTTAGCATCCATCCACGTGTATTGGGTATGTGGCGTGCCACTGCTAATTAACCCGTTGTCATCACAATCAGTAATCCCCGTTTCATTATGCACGTAAGCATGCACAATACTTTTAACCGCTAGGAATATTTCTTTAATAAAGGGGTCGCCCTTCTCAAGTCGATTGCAAAATTCTTGCACCGCCCACATAAACCACATAGATGCATCAACACTGTTAAAGGCTTCCTCCCCTTGAATCCCAGCAAAGATATTCGGCAGTAAACCATTCTTTAAATGCTCAGCAGCATGCAGCAAAATTGCCTTACCGCGCTCAATCTGATTGTTGTACAGACAAAGGCCTGGTAATGCGATCATCGTATCGCGACCCCAGGCACCAAACCATGGGTATCCGGCCACGATCTGCTGAATACCCTGTTCATCGCGGCTAAAAAAGTGTCCCGCACTTCGCCGTAAACGTTGCTCGTTCTGTGTCTTGCCACTAACTTGTGCTGCAGTTCTTTTTTCGATAGCCTCGGTAATACCGTGCTGACTAATGCGCCCAGCGTTATCCAAGCCGGCACGAATCACCAAGGGCGCGCCCTTAATCAGAATTCCTTCGAAGACACCTGGGTAAAAGCGATCCTCAGACTCATCAAAACCACGCTCCGATTCGCGTGGATAACG
>CBDUFM010000824.1:0-1840 GCA_965366325.1 uncultured bacterium | reverse complement strand
ACATCTACACCGAACCCAGCGTCACACCTGACCAAACAGGGCTGCTACTGTACCAACAACGTTTCTATTTGTTGAATCAGCTCTTCATTTTTGAACGGCTTCTGCAGGCAGACATTAGCACCAAATTTATCAGCAACCAAGAGCGGATCAAAATTCAAGCGTGATGCGTCAGAGCCAGTCATCGCAATAATAGGAAGATCAGGACGTTCGCGACGCATCTGCAAGATGGTTTCCAATCCATCCTTCTCTGGCATATAAATATCCGTAATCACAATATCAATTGCATGTGCCTGATACTGCCGCCAGCCTTCATGACCATCGGCTGCGGTCAAACAGTCATAGCCAGATTCACTAAGAACAGCATCCAGAACCTGACGCAGCGATTCATTATCATCAATCAATAATACAGTGGCCATAAACAACACTTACCGGATGAAGAAAGACATAATCTCTGCCCAAATGGCATCTTTGCAACCGCAATTACAGAGAATCTGTGCAAGTGATGTGCTAGCTTCACTCGTCAGACTGCCGACCGAGCAATTTATGCACAAGCACGATAACAGCCGTAATCAAGATCCCACCCAACAAAGCACACAGAAAGCCAAGGCCAAGTGCAGCAGCGTAGCTGAGCTCACCATCGGAGAGAAAACGTGGCCCCAACAGAGCGCAGGCTATCATGAATGGCATCGGCAGCATTTCAGCCCAAGCAGGCCGACGGCGCCTTGCCTGCGCCGCTTCCTCATCCGTTGGCAAGCCATAGCGGCGGCGCAAATCAGGATCGACCTGCGCCTTTACATCACCCGGTTCCCGAGGAGCAGTCACCTGTCTATTTCTGACCGCGGGCCCATGCGTGCCATGCGTTGGTCATGTTCTTGTTCGATTTACCAAACACGTCGACCACGACATTAATATCAACTTCGCCATTGGCAGTGCGCTTAATAATCTGCGCAAATTTATTTTTCTTTTTACTGCCCTTAGCAGTCGCCGCACGAATAAACGAGCCAACACTCCACAATTGAATATATTGGTTATAGGACATGCCGATTAAATCAAAGGTCATGGCCTGATGCGCAGTATACAATTCATGAACAGGACCTTTTTTAATTAAATTTGAAAAATCACGCGCCCAGTTGCCAGTGCCATTTTGTCCTTCGGTGACCGATGTATTCTTTTCATAAGAGACGGTAAAAATTGCCACGCGACCACATAACAAGCGCTCCATTTCAGCATTTATACTCACACTCAGCCAAATCGGCACTGAAGCACGGCGCTCAAAATAATAAGTGCCCACAGCCATTGAAGCGGTTTCATGGGCGACCCAATGCTTAGGCAATTTTTCAAATTTTCCGGCCGTAGTAAAAAAGCAACGTGGGCCAATTAAGGTTTTGAGCGCCTTGGTTAAATCCTCTTGCCCCTCTGGTTTTTTGGCCGTTCCACGCTTACGCACAAACTCTAAGAAATTATCATAAACCCCATCGCTCTCGAGGACCACAATACAATACGCTTCGGCTTCACTCTTACTGGGCGGCATAAACATGCCCTGCTTACCAGTCCAAGCATCGAGCCCGAACATCACTTGCTCACCAATTTTGATCAGCTCATTGCCCTGCTCTGCGTCGATATTGCTTTTGCCGCAGATAAACAAACGCACCGGACCCTTGCCGTATTCCGCAACCTTCAAGCCACTGCCATCAGCGAATTGACGAAAACCAGTCATATAGGCTTGGTTAGTAAGTCGATGTGTTTCCACTTCCTTAATTTCATCATCTTTGTCGGCAGCCGACAACGGAATTACGAATCCAAGGAATATGACTCGAGACTGCTGATAGAGATGTGCGAG
>CBDUFM010000823.1:0-1841 GCA_965366325.1 uncultured bacterium | reverse complement strand
AGGGTGTTTTTCTTAATGATCATATCTGTCGCGATCACCACACAGACACCATAATCGTGCAAGGTTCAAACTTTATGCGCATCCTCTGTTTTGCCGGTATCCTCCTAGCTTTACTCTTGAGTTCTGCCTGTTCCGATCAGCGCGCAGCGATCGTCATTCCAGGAACACATGAACAGAAAACCATGTGGGATTCGGGTAGCTTAAAAGAGCGCTTTTACACCACAGCAATTGCAGCCGACAGCATTAAGCAAGGCCCCTATGAACAATGGTATGAAAGCGGCGTCAAGGCCATGCACGGCCAATACAAAGACGGCTTAAAGCATGGCTACTGGCATTACTACGATGAACATGGCAATAAAAGCAAAAAGGTTTTATTTCAGCTAGGTGAGCCCAAGCGCAGCATTATCTCTGCACCCTATGATATCCAACGTGATACAAGGCATCCACATTTTCATCACCATCCCCTACATCACCCACATTGGTAAAAGCAGCGTGTTTGCTGAAAAGCTAAATTGATGCAGTACCTGTTATATTTTGCGCCTTAACTATCGTATTCCAGCGAAGCATCCAGTAAGGCCACTAAGGCAAGCAGGCTATTAAATTGAAACGTAAAGCCATCTACGGTTACTTCGATATCAGTGAGACTGGTCACATCCCAATGAACTTGATGTACTTTACCAGAACTTTGCGTTGTCC
This sequence comes from uncultured bacterium, assembly GCA_965366325.1. Lineage (GTDB taxonomy): Bacteria > Planctomycetota > UBA11346 > UBA11346 > UBA11346 > JANQLF01. The sequence continues at coordinate 1,145 of CBDUFM010000823.1, read as the reverse complement.
ACACAGCGTCGCGGGTCCCACTGATCGCATCCAGACTAACAACAACTGGATTGCCACCAGTTCGACTAACCGTACGCGTCCATGAAAAATTATGATCCACGTCGCCCGTATGTGTATCGCCTAGACCGGTCACCGTTACTGCACGGTCAACAGCGGTACTCGTTGTCGTCGTCGTGTAAGTCCAATTATTGGTATCCGTCCAATTCCATACCACCGTCACGGTATAATTAAAAACCGTTCCATCAGCCCATGATGCCGTTGCACCTGAATTAGGGTCAGTAACGCTGACATCGTTGGCTGTCGTCACCACAATCGGGTTAAAGGAAATCGCGCCGCTGGCACGGCTACCAGTAGGCGCCGTAGCTGTCGCCGCGATATTTAAGGTGCCACTAGCGTTCGGATAAGCACTGCCATCCAATACCATGTTGGTATTAAAACTTGAAGCCAAGGTAAAATCGCAATTCACGGCATCATAAGAAAAACCCTCTGTCTTAATCGGCGCTACCGCTGACGACGGTGCATGCATAAAGCCCAATTGCGAAAGGAATGATGGCTGCATCCGTGCATGAATCGCACCGTCTGCCGCTTCGCCTTCTTCTGCAACTGAGTTTTGCACAGCTGCCTCGACCAAGGAAGAGATCTGTTGGGCAACACTACCAACTTGCACGTTGGTTAATGTGGAATCCGAGTCGCTAGCTGTCTCGCTACAAGAACAGCACAAACCCAGAATAACCGTTAAAATCATCAGATTACGCATGATATACTCCCTCGCCTAAGCGTTCTATTCTGTGTTCAAACAGCTGCGTAGCAATGTTGCACCTTTGTACACCCTTGAAGCAACGCCACTGTTCTAGTTACTATACACCACTATCGCGACAGAGGTTACCAAGAAACTACGCAGACAGCGCCCACCTGAAGGCCAATCGACCCAAGTCACTTAAGCACAGGAAGATGCACACGCAAATTGACTATTGCAATTAGCAGAAATGAGCGCAGGTTTCCGCCTCAAAGGGCCTATAGCTCAGTTGGTTAGAGCATCCGACTCATAATCGGCAGGTCCAAGGTTCAAGTCCTTGTGGGCCCACCAAAATCCCTGCTTTCACATCGAAAGCGGGGTTTTTTATGGCCACGCTTTATTGGAAACC
>CBDUFM010000822.1:0-1843 GCA_965366325.1 uncultured bacterium | reverse complement strand
CCCACGCGCCATAGATAATGGTGCCTTTCATAATGACGTAGTCTTTGCCGGATGTGAAAATAGAATTTTATTACACGAACAAGCACTCATTGATCAGCAGGCATTTATTGTCGCCGCCGAGCGCATGATCCCGGATCTCAAAGTAGAAGTTGTGCGCAAACGTCTACTCAGCGTCGAGGAAGCGGTATCCTGCTATTTGTTTAATGGACAAATCCTCGCTACCAACGAAGGCTTTGTCCTCCTCGTACCAGAGCAATGCCGGGCCAAACGCCCTCAGCGAGTCCTCAACGAACTCTTAGCCAGTGGCTTTATCGACCGCGTTGAATTCGTTGACCTTGGCCAAAGCATGCGTGGCGGTGGTGGCCCTGCCTGTCTGCGCCTACGTCTACCCCTGCATGCCAATGAAATAGCAGCTATTCCACAAGGCATTGTCCTGACTGAAGATAAACTTAGCGCCCTACGTACCTGGGTTGACACCCACTTTCGCGAGTCCCTGAGCAGCGCCGAATTAGCTGATCCACAGCTCTACACCGAGACCCATCAGGCCCTAGATTCGCTGACACAATTGCTCGATCTTAACGCAATCTATGCTTTTCAATCGTGAGCATCGTGTTAACAATAGCTAAGCATTTGGTAATAGCGGCACGTACAATTAAATAGGATAAATGGCATGGATGGACAACGACTCTTTTACGTCACTGTAAGCGGCAGTCCCGAGGAACTCGGCTTTAATCAGGGTTACAAATTACGTCAGCAAATTCAAAATTTTGTTGAGCAACGCTTGCGCAGCGCCAACGCCTACATGTGGGAACGCGGTATCCGTGATATGCCTGGCTTTTTTGCCGCCGCCAAACGCAGCCTCGCTCTCTACAAAGAATGGGACAACGAAGGCTACCGTGAACATATGGCCATGGCTGAAGGTGCACGCGTAGACGCGACCTCCTTGTGGGGCACCACCAATATGACAGACATTCGCGACGTCGTCCTGTTTGGCCAACAAGAAAAATTAGTTGGCGATGCGGCCGAAGAAGGTTGCACCGCCCTTGTCTTACCAAAAGGCAAAACGCATAGCGAAGAAATTATCGGCGCTCAAACCTGGGATCTCAATCCCGGCGATATTGATTATGTGGTTGCCATCCATCGTCTACCAGACGAAGGCCCAGAAACTTGGAGTGTTACCTGCTCTGGCTGTCTGACCTTGATGGGCATGAATGAACACGGGCTGAGCCTCGGCACTACCAATATTAAATGTAACGATGTGCGCGACGGTATTCCGTACCTCGGCCTCTTACATCGCGCGATTCGTTGTGAAGATCACTTCGAAGCCGTAGACGTTATCGAAAATGCACCACGTAGTGGCGCTCACACCTATTGGGTCGCTGATGCCAATGACGCCACTTTACTTGAATGCAGTGCGCAAAGCTCGGTGCATCGTAATCTTGGCGCTGATGCCATCTGCCAAACCAATCACTGCCAGGATGCATCGCTGGTTGCGATTCAAGCGGAAGCACCCATTGAAAGCACCAAGGCACGCCTCAACAAAGCAACTGAATTATGTAATCGAGGTGAGCACGACGTCGAAAGCATTCAAGCGCTCTTCGCTAACCGCGATGACGACATTCACTCCATTAATCGCTACGAAGAAGACGAGCAAGGCACCACCACCAATTCCTGCATGATTGCCATCCCTGCACAAAAAGAATTATGGGCATGCAAGGGACCTGCCGACCGCGGTGAATGGCGTCAATTGCATTTTAAACGCTAATATAAAAACACAGCTACTCCCATAAATAAACCCCAGTAATTATCGCTGGGGTTTATTTTTTAGTCTGTTGCACGCAGT
>CBDUFM010000821.1:0-1849 GCA_965366325.1 uncultured bacterium | reverse complement strand
AAGCGGGCGGTGCCTGCGCGGACGCGGAATCGGAGCCGGCGCAGAGCAGCAGGAGTGAAGCGATGATGGCAACGCGGCAGCTCCGGGGAGCCACGAGGGTGCGCGGCACAGCGAATGGCAGCGATTTAAAAGAATCTTCTTCGATACAGGTGCTTGATGTTTGTGATGAAGCAGCTGTTATAAAATGGATTAATGGCATAGCGGATTTTAGTGGAGCGGTGGTCAATGCCGCAACGGTTTGCCCAACGAATGTACGTGAAATGACGAGCGATGCCTGGCGCAAAGAAATTGATGTTAATTTAACGGGTGCATTTCATATGGCACGGGCTGCTGCAGAACGTTTAGCCACATCGGGTGGCGGTAGTATTGTTTTTGTAGGTTCATGGGCAGCGGATCGACCTCATCCACACATCCCAGCATATAGCGCAGCCAAGGCAGGACTCCGTATGTTGATGCAGTGTATGGCTATGGAATATGCAGGTGATGGCGTGCGCTTTAATGAAATAGCGCCGGGTTATGTAGATGCCGGTCTCAGTGCTCAATTAATGAAAAAACAAGCTGGCTTGCGTGAAGAGGCAATGGCTAAAGTGCCGCTTAAACAATTAATCAGTGCTGATGAGGTCGCTAATGAAATTGTTGCCTTATTGGACCCAACGCGTCGTCATCTAACTGGCGCAACGGTATGCATGGACGGAGGTTTGTCATTGCGCGTATGAATAATTACAAACAGATAATTTCTTATGCTCGTGTGCCTATTGGCGTTGCTGATGGTGATATAACACCGCCCAAGGGCTGTGCGAATCGTTGCTGGGGGGCAGCGGCACAGGAGGTCAACAATGGTTTTCATAAACCATTAATCGCGACGGTGTGGTTTATTGAAGCCGAAGAGCCGATGATTTTAGTGGGTATGGACGGCAGTTGGTGGCAGGATAACGCATTTGAACTCATATGTCGTCAGGCAATTGCCGATGCAGTTTCAATTCCCGTTGATAAAGTGTTAGTCTGTTTATCGCATACACATGCTGGGGTGCCATTAACGCAGGAGCTCGCTGATGGTCCCGGTGCGGGTTTATTACGTAACTATAATAATGCATTGCCTGGTCGCTTAGCCAACATTGCACGCGTAGCACAGGAAAACATTACTAACAGCCTTTTGCAGTGTACCTATGCACACTGTGATTTAGCGAGTCAGCGTGACGAATATCGTGATGGACAATGGGTGGTTGGTTCGCAGCCACAGGAGGCCGCAGATAGCACAGTGCTTGTAGGCCGTTTGTGTAAGCAAGATGGCGAACTGCAGGGTGTTTTAGTTAACTACGCCTGTCATCCAACAACTTTGGCCTGGGAGAATCATTTAATCTCTCCTGATTTCGTTGGTGCCTTACGCGAACAGTTGACTGCTGCCTACGGCGTACCGGTATTATTTTTACAGGGCGCTAGCGGCGATCTGGCGCCACGGCGACAATATACGGGCGATCTTGCGATTGCTGATGCGAATGGTCGTCAGCTTGCATTTGCTGTACAGGCCTGCTTTGAATCTTTGCCAAATCCAGGATTTCAATTAGCGCCAACACGTGTGGTCGTATCAGGTGCTGATCTTGGTTGTTGGGAAGAGCAGGTCGTGTTCAGTGAAACGCAGGATTTATGCGTGCTACATCATCAAGATGCAAAATTAGACTGGCGTGCTGATTTTCCTGAAATAGATGATCTTAAGCGTGATTTAGCTACAGCTGAAGGCGCACTTGCCGAGCGCTTGCGCCGTCGTTTACGTTTACGGAAATCACTGAGTGATGGTGCATATGTTTCATTTAAACTGTGGTCAGGGCGTATTGGTGATATTGGCATAATC
>CBDUFM010000820.1:0-1857 GCA_965366325.1 uncultured bacterium | reverse complement strand
AATCATCCGCGCTAAATCCTGCTCATAGGTTTTACTACCCGCATCACTTTCGCCTTGATGCCAAATAACACCTATTAATTGGCCGTCATTCAAAACTGGGCGCAAACGCTTAAGGGCTGCTTCATAATAAACTTTTCCGCGTTGCCAGTCACCGATACGCGTCCCGCCACGTGCATTATGCACCAAGGCAAAAGTATTTTTAGGAAAACCCTGCGAAAGGGCTGCAGCAAAGCTATATGCCATGCCCAACTTTTGCATGTTTTCATCTTTTCGAACGCTCGAATACATATTCAATGGTGCTACCGCAGGTACCCATTTCCCCTCTGCATTCAGCAAGCCAACCCGTGGTATCGGCTTCAACGCATCCGCAGGAATAGGAGCACGGCCAGCCATGTTTGATTGGCCGATACACAATATGATCTGCGGCTTTTTACTGGCAGCTCCTAAAACCGACACAAAGCACAAGAGTACGCCAATTGAAAGATAAACACCTATAGGTCTCATTGTTCACGCTCCAGACGTTCCAGTATAGCCGCAATGCTAATATCACCAGCACCAACTACAGTATCTGCCGCGCCATAATATAAACGGACTCGGTCCCCATCGACCACATGACCATTCGTAAACACACATTGTGAAAAGAAGCCCTCTTGCTCAAATGGCAAGCTTGGCTCCATGATTGGCGTCACACTTCGCGCTAATACTATGCTCGGATCCTGCAAATCTAAAAGTAACGCCCCCAATCGGTAACAGCCTTTTGCATCGCAACCGTGATAAATAGCTAACCAACCCTGATCTGTTTCTATCGGTGCACAGCCAGCACCAACACGTTCCTCATCCCACATACCCGCACGACTAGCTGCCAAAACTTTATGCTTGCCCCAAAATTCACCATCTGGACTGCGAGCAATCCAAATATTGTTGCCCCCTAAACCCAATCCACTCGGGCGATGCAAGCACCAATGCTCACCATTAATTCGCCGCTCAAACCAAGCTAAATCCTTATTATGCGGTGGAAACAATATCCCTGTGTGCTGCGCCGATTTCCAGTCACGCGTAGTCGCTTCACCAATACACACACCGGTCGGGGAAACCGTCGTAAAATGAATACGCCATTTATCTTCACCGGCTACCTGTACAACACGCGCATCCTCAATGCCATAACTACCATCTACACTATCACCACATAAAAACGGTTTCGGTTCCACCGTAAAACTGCGACCATCATCATCGCTCCACGCAAGGCGCAAATGTGATAAAGTCGTTAAATACACATGACCATCATAGGTCACCGCGCGTGGGTCCCCAGCCTCTAACAACGGATCATCTCGCTGCACGCGCAAAATACGCAGACCACCATCACTACTTGGGTCCATGATTGGTATAGCAATTTCATGCTCTGCTGCTTGTGCTGACTCTGCAATACGCAACAACAATGCAACGCGGCCTTGGTAACGAAATGCACCTGGATTTAAGACACAGTCTACTTGCATATCGCTGCGACTTGGAATCACATCCGCGGGTGTGATTAACGGAGTCTGCTGCAGGCGTTCAACAAGGTCCAAACGGTTAGCAGTTGATTGAGTCATGTTAGCTCCAAAAATTATTTTACAAGAATTATGCTTTGATGTAATTACGCGGTGACCGACGATAATGTCGAAAATGTTTGTGTTTCTCGTGCACGAAGTTGCAGCAACGGATTAAGGTCCAAAGCCGCAAGTGCAGCATTTTGATGAATAGAAATTTCGCAATCGTGGTCCGCACAGATACGTAAATTGTTTATCAAACCATCACACCAGGAAAAGCTAAGCGTTAAGCCACCACGAGCACGGATACCAGCAATTGAACCCGCGCTTG
>CBDUFM010000819.1:0-1861 GCA_965366325.1 uncultured bacterium | reverse complement strand
TAAACAGCTGCACGAGCACTGCCCTGCCATCCTGATTAAAAAATATGTCAAACGCCTTGATGAGCGTCTCCCCAAAGCACATCATGTCGCCATACTCACCAAGCGCCTCGCCAGTCGTATGCTCTACCGCGAAGGCTTAACCTGGTGTCGCAATTATGTTAGCGAACAACGCGCCTCCGATGTACTTGAATCGTGGCTCGAAGCCTATCAACAAGTTGATACCTTTATTCAGAAGAATAAGAAACATATTACCGATCCTAAGATTATGGAAATTGTTTCTGATGGGACGCGTCGGGAGTGGGTCCGCCGCCAACTGGGCCGCTAACCTCTAAAAATATAAGAGACAGGTCATCTTCGTCGTTGCCAGCGTCCTCATTTACGGCAGTAAACTTCGTCCTTGGCGCCTAGAATCTAACCTGCCTCTTCCATTTTTAGGGAACTCTTTTCATTTTAAGCCACTGCAATTCCGTGGGGCATCTTCGTCGTTGCCGGTGTCCCATCTACAGTATTATACTTCGTCCTTGTGTGCCTTGCACCCATTCGGGTATAATAAATCTAATCTATCTCTCTCATTTTGAGTCATGGTTCATTTTAGTGAGTCCTCAAAGGAACAAGATATGAAAGCAATCTGCATCTTTCAATTTGTACTTATTATCATCCTGGCAATACTTGCGCTTAAACCCGCAGATCATTATTCACTTTATGCAGCAGGACACATTGATGCCTCTGTTGGAAGCTTGGTAGATCTGTCAGCAATACAGCAAATGGTAGAGAACGATGATGAGAGTTTTTTCAGCGATCCGGTGAATGATGTTATGTCTACATTAATGGCAGGGAGACTGGAAGTAGTGGAGGGATTCTTAGATGATGTCGATCAGATGACAAGCTATCCAGATTACATTGACATTGGCAGAAAAATGGATGGGCGCATTCTCATGGAGGCCGGACATACAATTGAGGATTTCATTATCAAACAAAAGGGTGAAGCGTATTTGGATAGATGTCAAAGAGCATTATTGAGGCTCAAGAAATTTGGCCATTTCTACCAATCAAACTTATAATCGAAAACCAATCTTATCGTGCCGCTTACTTCGTTCTTATTTATCGCTGAGACACAGCACGTTCTCCCCTTAAACACCGATACCGTAAAGGGTGTAGCGCTTGCGGTAATGGGCGGCGGTGCTGCCGAATTGTTGTTTGAAGGCGCGGCAGAATGTTTCGGTGTTGCGGTAGCCAACTTCTTTGGCGATATCCTGAATGGCGTCTACGCGCGAGACTAATAAATGGCAGGCTACGCGCATGCGCTCGCTAATTAAATATTGATGCGGACTCATGCCGAGGGCTTGTTTAAATTGTGTATGCAAATGCGATGGTGATAAGTCCACCAGATTAGCTAATTCCTCAACGCTCACATCTTGGGCAAAATATGACTTAATATAAGCCAAGACACGTTGCATTCGTACTGGGATTGCTCGCGGCGAGCGCTCACGTTCATACTGATCCAAGCGCAAACGAAATGTATGCCACATATATGCACCCATTATTGAACGATCAGCGCCATCGTGGTGAAATCCAGCCAACATTTCATGTGCAAAACTAAGCGCACCCTGCACATCCTCCCACATAAAATGACGTGCCATATAATTATACGACGACGAATCGACGCCCGCAGCAATATGATAACGCACGGTTAAACACTCATAATGCTCGTCTCGATCAGAACGCCAAATCGTCTCTTGGCCGGGTTGATGGGCAAACACAGTTCCCGCTAAACAGCGCTCACCCGACGGCGCATACACAACACCGGCAGTTATCACCTCAAACATGAAGCCATCTGCTGCGATTGCTGCAGGTTGCGGGG
>CBDUFM010000818.1:0-1870 GCA_965366325.1 uncultured bacterium | reverse complement strand
CTAGCATGAAGAGCATGAATGACAATTTGCAGAAGAAAATTGAAGATAAGACTGCTCAGCAACGCCGCGAACTAGAGCGTTTGCAGGAAAAATATGATGCAGCGATGGAAGAAAATCGTGCAAATAAAGTCAAGCTTGCCGGTATGAATGCGCGTCGTCGCACCACCAGTGGTGGCTAATTTAAAGTAGGTTTATACGAAAAACGGGCGTCTTAGACGCCCGTTTTTTTATGAGTATTTTTAGTGGTGAGATGTGCAGTTGAGACTGCTGAGATTGCTTAGACCTCATTGATCGGTGGTAGTTTCCATTCTTTGCCTTTGCGTCCAAAGACACCGCCATCTGTTTCTGTATCGGCTTCTTTCTTTCGTCCATACCCTTGCACACGAAGTCGTTGCATGATCTCAAGGCGTTTACTTTCAGTGAAGAACATCCAATCGGATATTTCTTTATCGCTGCGTCCGCAACCAGGGCAAATGGGCGAATTGGGGTCACAGCGGCCAATGCAGGGCGAATCCATATAGGCAGTTTAGCGGGCTCTGGGGACGAATAAAGCAGTACTTCTAACTGATTTTCAGGCGTTTTAGAAGCCGCCGAGGGCGCCGCTCACCATCAGGGTGTTAAAAAAGAAATGGGTCAGCGTCGAAACAGCTAAGCCTTGGCGAATGAAAACATAACCATAAATCAGGCCAGCAATGCAGTGTTCAACAACAATCGCAGGATTCCATGTCTCTGGCGGAATATTGCTATTCATTATATGGGTATGAGCGAGGCTGAACAACAGCGCTGAAATAGGGAGCATGATCCAAACCGTCCAGCGCATGGGGATGCCAACGAGTGAAATGAACCATGCGCAAACACCAATGCCAATGGCGCGGAAAATAATTTCTTCGTGAACAGCGCCGCTGACACAGAGGCCGAGCGTGCCGAGCGGTCCAACGCTGTCACTCTGTAGGCCTTCATTGGTGAAGCTAATAACGCTGCGTACAAAGCACCATACTATCGACCAGGCAACGACGCGCGTAATGACGGGAATGGTAGGAAAGGTCCAGCTCTTTTTACTGATGAAAATCCACGCAATACAGCCAATAGCTAAAAGCACGGATGGAATAACGAGCGGCGTTATGCCTGCGTGTGTAGCCGCTTCTTGCCAGACGTCATCGGCGAGTAGCTCTTGCTGGCGACGTAAAATAATCCAGCGGTACAATTCACCGAGTATGCTGAGTGGCAATAAACAAATGAGCACCGTGAGGGGATGACGCATTTCGGCATTGGGGTCATCGCTCAAGGCCGGGTTCAATTCCACATCGGTGCTCATAAGAGAGAATCTTGCACTATCTACTTGGCTGTCTAGCGAGCGTTAGTTTACATGACGCCGGCATCATCATCAAGATCAAGGAGTCCAAATGGGCAGTCGGGTTCAAGTTCTTTGAGGGCTTCCATGCATTCATCGACGCTATCTACAACGGTTAGATAATCGAGATCTCCTGGGCTTATGTAAGCGTGCTCTTCTTCCATCGTTGTTTTGAGCCAGTCAACTAATCCCTGCCAATAGGACTTACCATAAAGAACAATCGGCATGCGTTTAATTTTCTTAGTCTGCACGAGGGTGACGGTTTCAAAAAGTTCATCGAGCGTACCAAAGCCACCAGGCATGACGATCACAGCACAGGTTGCCTTGAGAAACATGACTTTACGGGTGAAGAAATAGTGAAACGAGACATTATGCGTAATGAATTGATTGCCGGTCTGTTCAAAGGGGAGTTCTATACACAGCCCAATGCTGGTACCGCCTTCTTCATGGGCACCTTTGTTGCCAGCTTCCATGATGCCGGGGCCGCCGCCGGTAATGACCGGAAAGTTGCGTTGTGCG
>CBDUFM010000817.1:0-1873 GCA_965366325.1 uncultured bacterium | reverse complement strand
CGGCAGCGAAAAAAGTTTTGCCGCTGGCGAAATACTGATGCTCAAGCCTGGCCTCGCTACTGATCTCAAAGCCAAACGAAGCCTGGTTATTTTACCAAACCGCGAAGAAAGCCTACTCAGCTTACCGCGCCATGATGGACTTGCACGTGAACTAGAAGCAGCCATGCCCAATCAAATTGGTTCGGACTGGTCTTTATGGATCTTAATTCTATTGGCTATTTTATGCATGTTTGAATGTTGGTTTGCCGGCAATGCGGGGCGGGCATATGGCCAGTAATAAACAAGAGCAGGTTCAATTCGTCTTAGAACATGTCAGTGAAACTTGGCACTATCTCGCATGGATTATTGTAGCGATTGTATTATGCGTTATCGCCGTGCGTCGCTACGGACCTAAACCACCGCATATTTGGGGTCAAATCAGCCGTATAAGTCGCTGTCTCGCCATTATCTGTGTCCTCACCATGCTTGCAGGTCCTGCGTGGCAAACCACCGAGCACCATATTCAACCGGGACAAGTCACCGTTGCCGTTGATTTATCTGCATCGATGCAACGTGAAGATGGCATGCAGCAACAAAGTCGCGTCAGTGCAGCCAGTGATTTATTCCGTGCCCTCGAAACCCGCGAACAAGCACCCAATAATAATTATCATTGGAAAAGCATCTGCTCGAATGGTGCAGCCATTGATAAAGATGCCCTCCGCAACAAGAGCCTCATGGCGAGTGGCGGCACCAGTAATATTGCCCACGAAATAACCAGCATTGCCAGCAGCAACCAACAAGATGTGTTAGTGCTGGTCAGTGATGGCCGCAGCACTGACAAACAGCAACTCGAATCTGTTGCTAGCACATTGCGTGATCGTGAAATTGATGTGTATATTTTAGCCTGTGGCAGCGATCAAATTGGTGCTGAATTAGAGATTGTCGAAGTCCTCGGTAATCGTGATATTGCACGCGGTGAACGACAACCATTTACCTTAAATTTATCAAGCCGTGGTTTAACCGGACAAGCGCTACAACTGAAAGTAAGCAACGCAGCCGGCGAAGTACTCAACGAAAAAACCGTCAGCATAAAAGGTGATACCAGCCAAAAAGCGCAACTCCTCAACACGGAAGCGCAAATAGATGTCATCTTACACAATGAAGGCGAGGACACGCTCCACTTTGAGATCGAAGGCCCCGATGGTCTGCGTTCGGCGATGAGCATGCAGGTACGCATCAGTGAACGTAAATTACGGGTTTTATTATTGGCACACCACCCGCGTTATGAAATGCGCTATGTGCGCAATGCACTGGATCGTGATTTTACCGTCGACATACATTCCTATTTAGCTGATGGGCGCTGGCGCCGCTGGGGTGCTGATCGCTTTGGCCCGGAAAATATTCCGCTCCGTGCCAGCGAACTAAAAGAATACGACGCCCTGATTATCGGTGATATTTCTGCAAATGTGCTCGGCATTCCTGCTCAAGAAAATATCGTCCGCGCGGTTCGCCAATTTGGACTCGGCCTAGTTTGGATTCCCGGTGAACGTGGTACCTTAGCTGATTATAAAAACACAGCGCTCGGCAAATTAATTCCAGCTGAGATTCCTGATCGTGAGAGCATTCAACGCAGCTACCTGAAAGGCACGCTACACCAAGCCCAAGTTACCGCAGAAGGTCGCCTGACTTTAAATCCTGGTAAAATTGACTGGGTTGACCTACCGCAATTAATTGGTTCCTGTCCGCTCGGCGATGAATTACCGAAGGGCACACAGGTATTAATGACCGGCAGCGATGAAACACCACTCATCGTCAGTCGCCCCTATTCATCTGGCCGCGCAACCATTATTGCCGTTGATGAAAAAATTGGGAGGATTATACAGCGAGTACTATC
>CBDUFM010000816.1:0-1873 GCA_965366325.1 uncultured bacterium | reverse complement strand
ACCATCTTGCATAATGCGATCTGCAATGAGTAAGGCATGCGCGAGTGTATCCATACCACCAATATGGCCATGGAATAAATCAACGGTGTCGAATGAACCGCGACGCACCTTCGCATCAAAGTTAAAGCCACCATTAGTAAAGCCACCCATTTTCAACAAAACTAAAACCGCTTGCACGCTGCTGCTTAAATCTGTTGGAAACTCATCGGTGTCCCAGCCCAGTATAGAACCATGGTTCGCATCGATAGATCCCAAACGCCCTGCCGCAGCGGCCACTTGCAGATCATGCTCAAATGTATGACCAGCGAGCGTACAGTGATTAGCCTCAATATTTATTTTAATGTCATCGAATAAATCGAATTCACGCAGGAAGCCAAGCACCGTTGCACTATCATAATCGTACTGATGGGTCATTGGCTCACCTGGCTTAGGCTCAATATAAAAATCACCCTTAAAGCCTTGGCTGCGACCGTATGTAATTGCTGCCTTTAGAAATGCAGCCATTTGCTCACGCTCTTGTTGCATATTAGAATTTACTAAAGATGCATACCCTTCGCGACCGCCCCAAAATGTGTAACCAGCACCACCCAATTGTATGGTTGCATCCAAAGCACTGCGCACTTGCGCTGCACCATGTGCGGTTACCAACGGATCAGGATTAGTTGCTGCACCATGTGTATAACGTGCATGCGAAAATAAATTCGCCGTGCCCCATAATAACTTGATCCCTGTTTCTTTTTGCTTTTCTTCTGCGTGATCAACAATTTCTTTTAAATTTTTTGCGCTTTCAGCAACATTGGCACCTTCGGGCGCGATATCACGATCATGAAAACACCAAAATGGTGCGGTTAATTTAGATACAAACTCAAACGACGCATCCATGGTATCATGTGCCACTTCCATCGCCGTGCTGCCACCATCCCACGGACGGTCATAAACACCGCCACCAAATGGATCGCTACCGGTACCCTTCATGGTATGCCAGTAAGCAACCGCAAAGCGCAAATGATCACGCATGCTGCGGCCGGCAACGACACGATCGGCATCATAGTAATGGAATGCTAAGGGATTATCAGATTCAGGGCCCTCGTAGGCGATTGGCTTGCTGACTTCTGGAAAATATTCTTTACCCATGTTGTGACCTCTCTCAGTCTTAAATGAAGATGGTAATAATTGAAGATTGCCCCTATTATGTGAGTCTAATTTTTTCTGCAAAAAGCTGAATTGATGTGCTATAGTCCTTGATAACACGTGTTATCTTGACGTTTTTCATGTCTTTTGTCTATTCGTCTGAGATCAGCACTCTTCTGGCAACGCTAAAGCAGGCGCCGATTGACGGATAAAACCGCATCGATCTGAGCCCTAAATAAGCCTACCTGTCAGCCCCAAGCCTTTTACACCTTGACAATGGCACCGGTCACCCAATTATTGCATGCAACAAAGAGGCGGTCCATGAGTCGCGTAACCATTTACGACATTGCACAAGAACTCGATATTTCCACTAGCACCGTTTCCCGCGTGCTTAATGGATCTGCGCTGATTAGCGAGGGTACCAGTCAGCGCATTCGTGAAACTGCTGATCGCCTTGGCTACCAAAAGCGACGCATACGCCGCCACCGTGGTCGCGCCGTCCTCAATATCAAAGTCGTCCTTCCCCGTCGCCAAGCGGCGCATTTAAATCTCTTTTATGATTTAACTGATTTAATTAGTGGCATGAAAGACGGTCTCGCGCCAGCTCGCGCAAACCTTGTCTGCGAAGTCGAGGAAGCGCGACTTGATTTATTCTCGCATAAAAAAGGTGGCGATGTCGATGGTGTGATCTTTGCCTTTACTAATGCTAATACCAATATCTGCGCCGATCTCAACGAACGCG
>CBDUFM010000815.1:0-1887 GCA_965366325.1 uncultured bacterium | reverse complement strand
GGTGGGCGTAATGGATCCGGCTCCTCGTGCCCTTCTGATTCCTGTTTTAGTTCAGCCAACGCACGTGGGCCCATACGAAATAACTGACGACGAGAAAAAGCGCGCTTAGCCATATTGGTCGACCTACATGCCTGTCCGCATAATCATTGGCTGCGAAATTAGCCACACACTATAAATTGAGTACACAATCATCACTACAAGCATCGGCATCAAGCTACGCATTGCCTGTTTCTGCTCAGCATATAATCGTTTAGCAATACGATCGGCAACAATCACACCATAAATATGACCTATAACAATAAATAGTAATTGCATCCACCATACGACCTGCATCGGCAACAGCGGACCATAAGCTTTCCCTGCTGTCCCAAACAGATCCCAACCCCAACCAAAGGGGTCACTCAAAACTGGAATTATATTTTGGGCTTCCATAAAGAAATGCATGCTGTTATGGGCCAAATGATAAAACAAAGCTACGGGCAAAACCGCATATGCATACGCAATAAAAATCTTCTTTGCTGTATTTTCAGCATTACCAGATAGGGACCGTGCTGCCCACGCAGAAATTGCAAAAATACCTATTGGCACAATGAGTGCAACCAACATCAAGCAGGTAAATAATGGCGCATGTGTTAAACCCCATTCAGCACGCACCCACTTGCTTGTCGTATCCCATATCGGCGTCATGGTGATGCCATGAAAACTCGTCAGGGCCAACAAGGTGATCGCCAACACCGCTTCATCTGCACGAAACTTAAATGTATTAAGTAAATCCGTCGCCGGTGGACGTATATTAATCGTCATATTATCATGGGGACAAGAGCGAATACATTCCGTACACAGCGTACAATAAGTGTTTCCCTGTAATTTAGACGGAAATAAACTGGTTGGACAGCCGACCGAAACTTCGTTCCCCTTGATGCAATCCTTAGTAGTACACGTTGAGCAAACATCTGCTGAAACACTGCGCACCTCAAGTGGCGCAAACAGTGCATAGATGCCCGTAATTCGACCAACCAGACAGGCATAACGACAAAAACCACGACGATCAAAAAACACCGCTGACAAAATCACCATGCTGACAAATATCGTTGCCAAGACAGCCGTGGTCATGGGTGACTGGGTAATATCCAAACCCAATTCTATCCAGGTTAAAAGAATGAAAAATAACAGCGCTGGATAAATATTGCGCAACCATTTTGGCCACGGGCGTTCTGCACCCAATGCTTTCTTGCGCGACGAAAATGATAGACTTGTCAGGAGGCTGCTGAGCCCCTCCCATGGGCAGATTGAACAAAAGGCGGTGCCGAAACCTAAGACCATGAATATCAACAGCGCCCACCACCAGGTCCATGTAATAATCGGACCAATATTCATCCCTGCACGCTGACTACCCCAGAAACCCGCACCAATGACCACCAGCATCGCAAAGATTGAGCCGCCCTGCAACATCATAGGGAAATACTGTTTCTTCACCAATGTTTTTATAAAAGGAAATGACAGGACATTAAAAGTCCAATAACGCGGACGCTCTGTCAGCCCATCACGTTTTTTACTCAAAAATAAGTGCGAAACGATGATAATAACTAGCACCGCTGCGACCGTCATCCATAGAGGGATGCCGGGCATCAGCGAAACGCCATCGGCGTCAATTACGATGCAGCTCGGAAAGGCATCCGCTCCATTTGATAAATCCATGCGCAGATCTGAGCCCAAGGCCTCAGCCATTATGCGCACCCCTAGCCTGCTCACTCTGCACTTGTTTCCGGTCCATCTTCACGCGTGCGCGGCGAGATCCAACAATCACCATGACAACGCAAAGCACCATAATAAGCCCTATATACTTCCCCCATGGAATTTTTTGAGAAGACAACACAAACGGCACTA
>CBDUFM010000814.1:0-1895 GCA_965366325.1 uncultured bacterium | reverse complement strand
GTTATCGTTGTCATGATCTTGTCCTCGATTATGAAGCTGTTTGTAGGGAAAGGAGTTGGTTTAATTCTTTGATGCCTTGGTGTGCGAGTGGTACATCAGGCAGGTTTAAATCTGGTAAACGACTGAATGGAATTAATTCAGCAGTGAGTGTGTCGCTGTAGCCAATGCTTTCGAGCGCAGCAAAAATGGCTGGCCAATTGCAGGCGCCTTGATGCATGCTTTCGCCAAAGCCGTGAATACCGCCGCCGCAATCATTGCGCTCAAAATTTTTCACATGTACCGCTTTGATATGCTTACCGAGGATTGGTATCCAATGTTCTGGGTAACCGTTAATTAAGCAGTTGGCGACGTCAAAATAACAACCGACACGCTCGCTGTTGAATTGTTCGATAAATAACTTCATCGACATGGGGTCATTTAAAAACCAATTCCATACATTTTCAAGGCCAATGTTTACGCCGAGTTCCTCTGCAAGTGGAACGAGTTCTTTGATGGATGCGGTGGAATTATCCCAAGCGTCTTGATAAGGAATGACGGGCTGCGTTTCGTCCCATGGCACGGCAACATGGCCAGGAATAACTAAAATAGTTTTAAGGCCCAGCCATGCGGCGACTTGTAAAAATGATTTAGAAAATGCGACGGCTTGTTCACGTACTTCTGGGCGCGGGTCACTTAATGACTGTCCCCAGTAAACACCACTTGCCATGGTGCGCAGGGTGATGCCGTGCTGCCTTGCTAATGTTTTAATTGCAGCGCATTCTTCTGCGGTGGTATGTGGGTTTAAGACACCGGCGTCAGCAAACGATAATTCAAGATCGCAGCCTAAGCCATTGCAAATGCCAAAGGCTTCGTCGAGTGCGAGATTGCCTTCGAATCCGCCAATGGTCCAGTAACTGATTTGTGTTGGCCAAGTCATTAGATGTTCCTTATGCGATTGCGACGGCAACACCGTCATTTTCAAAAGATTTCATTTCAGCTTCAATAATCTGCAAACTGCTGAGTGCAGAATCGATTGGCATGATTTCGGAGGCTTTTCCTTCGCTGAGACAGGTGATGAAATTAATTAATTCATGTTCGTAGCCGTCACCAGTTTCAAGGCTAATGGTTTCACTACCGCCACTGCGTTTGTAGATTTGAATAGTGGCATGATCGCCGGTGATGGTGGCCTCTTCGCAATCAATGGTGAAAGTCATAGAAAAAGGCAGGTCAGGAGCATAAATCCAGCTTCCTTCTGACATAATAAAACGATTGTCGCCGTAATCATAGGTGGTCAGGATGTGATCAATGCTGCCGCTTTCTTGTTTAAAGCCACGTGAGCTGACTGATTGAGGTTTGCCAAAGCAATAATTCACAAAATCACTATCGTGCACATGCATGTCTAAGGCACAGCCGCCGCTTTGAATGGGATCTAATAACCATTCGCTCCAGCCCGGTCGTGGAGAAAGGCGACGGAAATTTGCAGAGCGTACCGAGCCATAGGTATTGCTGGACAAGAGTTTAAATAAGGCGGCATAGGTGGGCCAGAAACGGATACACTGACCAACAAAGAGCTGGCGATCGCATTTCTTTGCAACAGTAATGATGCGTGCTGCTGCGTCGCTATCACGGGCTCAGGGTTTTTCACAAATAACATGTTTGCCGGCCTCGAGCGCTGTGACCGCAACACGCTCATGATCTGGCGTCGGTAAGCAGATATCTACGACATCAATTGATTGATCCGCGCAGAGTTTGGCCACGTCGTCATAGGTTTTAATGGCAGACATATCATAGGCGTCGGTGCCGGTGTCGATGTTGCCGCCAATACTGCCCCAGTCACCGGAGAGGCGCGATAGGTCGCTGTCGCAAATGGCGACAACTTCTGCGTTCTGAATGTTTTGATAGGCGCGAAAGTGGGT
>CBDUFM010000813.1:0-1904 GCA_965366325.1 uncultured bacterium | reverse complement strand
GGGAATACAAACACGGCAGTGGCAGCTTAGACCAATGCAATGGTCGCTACGGCGTTACCCCAGAATTCCCCGATGGCACTTATTATTATGTCATCAGTAAAGGCTATCCCTTTATCCCACGCAGTTGGTACGGACAGCCCGAGCGCGGCTTTCTTAAACAACAGCGACCAAGTGCAGGCACTGATAACAAGCGCCCACCACATCACCATCCACACCCACATCCACCACACCCAACACACCGGCACGACTAAACAAACAGGAAGCGACATTGGAACACTGCAAGAATGGGCTAGTATCTGGAGCAGACGCCTCCACGCTGAATGAGGAACTCATGCGCATTCTTATTGTCGAAGATTTTGGACCACTACGCCGCTCGCTGAGCCTTGGTTTACAGGAAGAAGGCTACGCCGTTGACGCTGCCGCAGATGGCGATGAAGGCTGGTGGTACGCCAAGGATCAGGAATACGACATCATGATTCTCGATGTGATGTTGCCCGGTATGAATGGGGTTGCATTAGTAAAACGAATTCGTGATGCCGGCAGTAAAACGCCAATCATGTTGTTGAGTGCAAAAGACGCGGTCGAAGATCGCGTTGCTGGGATTGATGCCGGTGCCGATGATTATATGTGCAAACCATTTGCCGCCCCAGAATTACTGGCACGCCTACGCGGATTAATTCGCCGTTCGCATGATCGTCTGCGCAGTGAAATATGCATTGCTGATTTACATATCGACACCCTGAGCAAATCGGTTAAACGCGCTCAACGCAGCATTGATTTAACCCTACGCGAATATCAAGTAGTCATGATTCTCGCAAAAAATCCCGGCGCCACTGTCAGCAAAGAAGAGCTAGAAAAAAATCTACTGGGCTTTAATGAAGATGTCTCAGCGAATTTTATTCCATCGCTAATTGCACGTGTACGCAGTAAATTATGTGTTGGCGATGAAACTCCACTCCTCCATACCATTCGTGGTCACGGTTACCGTCTTGAGGACGCGCCTTGAAAAGCCTCAATGCCAAGCTCCTTACTGGCATGGTCAGCTGCAGCGCTTTAGCTGCACTAGCCGTTGGTGGAACCTCGTGGTGGATATTTCGCGATGTTATGCTGCACACAGCTAGCGATGATGTCTGGGTCCACCTCGGGCCCAATATTTCTTACGGTCTGACGCAAGATTTTACGCCAGAAAGACCTGGTCATTTGAGCTCACCACCAGATGCTGCGCTGCCATTACATTTTTTTATTGTCGATGCGAACAATAAAAAACTCACTGCTAATAATCGCGCATTTAATGCCGAGTGGCTTGACGCAATTGGTCCCATTACACACGGACAGGATCGCTTTCTGCACATTGATGGAAAATTAATGCGCTTGGTGACGGTTTCTTTTAATCAAGCAGAAATCGACGACGTCCGCAATGGCCTACAACAACGTCAACGCATGCGTGGATCACCGAGCGGTCGGGGCGGCCCCCCCTTGCATGGTGCGGGCCCTGGTCCACCCCGCTCGCCTCAGCATGGTCCACCACCAGCGCAAAACGAATCGCCCGCAACCCATTCGATGCTGCGCAGGCACAACCGTGGCAGCGAACCAGCACATGCCCACCGCATTGCAGCCGGCCTGATTGACCTCAGCCCAATGGATGGCCAACTGCAGCATATGATGATGCTCATGTGCCTGCTGACTGGTACTGCCGTTATTATTGCGAGCGCTATTGCCCTCGCTATTCGGCGTGCCTTACTGCGCCCCATCCTCAGTCTTGATCAAGCCATCGCTAAAGCCAATACCGAAGACCACAGCCTCAGATTACATGCCGATACCCTACCACTTGAGCTGCGTCCCATTGCCGCACGCATTGATGAACTGATGGCACGGGTTGCGACCGCCATGGCCAGTGAACGTCG
>CBDUFM010000812.1:0-1906 GCA_965366325.1 uncultured bacterium | reverse complement strand
CGTGGGAGCGCGTTATTGATCTCGATTTACGTGCCTATCATTTAATTATTCACCATGCCTTAGATGCACTCAAATCAGGGACCATGAAAAGCATCGTCAATATGGCGAGTATTAACCATCAGTTGGGGGTGCCAGAGCGCGGATTATATACCATCGCTAAGTGCGGCATCGTTGGCTTAACGCGTGGCTTAGCGCGTGAATTAGGTCGAGGGGGTATACGTATTAATACCATATCACCGGGCTGGGTCTTAACTGAGCGTCAGCGTCAGGAATATTTTCCTGACAGTGAAGAGGGGCGTCTTCGACTGGAGGATTTATTTACACAGAAGCAGAGTTTGGCCCTGGAAATTCAGCCAGAAGATATAGCGGCGCATGTCTTGTTTTATTTATCTGGTATTTCACGTGCGTCGACTGGACATAACTGTGTTGTCGATGCGGGCTGGATATTACAATAAAACCTAGTTTATAAATTAACTATCGAAGAGGTTTTGTTGCTTGGGCGTATCGTCGTCGTCCACATCTTCGTCGAAGGAATCGGCGCGTGCCCATGCTGGCAGGTCATCGTCCGTGATTTCTTCTTTAATGGTTTCCAGATTTGGATCGACTTCTTCTTCGCTATGACCCGCATGGTCATTGCTGACCGCTACGGTTTCTAAAACATCCTGTTCATCTATTGCTGCACTGGTGTTGCTATTTTCAAGTTTAACCGTGTCGAGCTGATCTTGCTCATCTGATGGAAGGTTTTGCGCAATCGCAGATGCGATATCTGCGATGTTGAAGGATTCGTCGTTAGCGGCGCTATCCTCAACGGCCTCTGCGGCTACACCGTCATTGCCATTAAAGAAATCAGCGGCTTCTTCTTCCAGGTCGGCATTGATCGTTGCTTGGTCGGCTTGCGCTTGATCACCATGGTCGGATTCTTCGCGCACGGTGACGTCTTCTTCATTAAAGCCGGGCTCATCTTCGGCGACTAAATCATTAAAGAAGCAATCAGCCTCGACTTCAGCGCTATCGTCGTTGATGACGCCAGCGCTGTGCGCACCAGTGGCTTCGGCAATTTCATTGTCTAGGCCATCTTGAATAATTTGTACTTGGGTGCTGGCATTACTAAAGGCGGCACTCTCATTGTTTTCCAAGGCTACGGCTTCGGTTTCAGCGTGCTGCTTGGGATTTTCCAGCACCGAGTCGAGGCGTGTTAGAATGTCATCTAGTTGAGCTGTGCGTAGGCGCTCTTGATCAGGTTCTTGTCCATCGTTGAGGCCGAGCTCAGTTATGCGCGCAAGGTGTTTAGCGCCGAGATTGCTAACGTCAGCACTATTAAGAACACTGTTACTTAAATCAACGGCATCGGCATCTTCGTCGCTATCACTCGGACGGTGGAAACCGAGCTCTTCCATTTTACTGGCTTTGCGAATTGCAGCCGTGTGTTCGCCTTCTTGGACGACCGCTTGTTCACCGCTGTCTTCTTGAATAGTTTCGAGCAAATCTTGCTGATCGGTGCTACGTTGTTCGCCGCTGTCTTCTTGCACGGTTTCGAGCAGATCTTGCATTTCGTCACTGACGGCTTCGCCACTGAGTGCTTCGATTTGGGCGGCAACTTTATCCGTGACATCATTGACTAATTGATCGACGATGTTGGCATCAATTTTTTGCGTATCTGCGCCATGAAAGCCAGAGTCTTCGCGTAGCTCTTCGGTGGCGACTTGATCCTCGTCGAGAGCGAGGGCATCGAGTAGGTTACTTTGATTGCCAGATTGGTTTTCATTATCGGCAAGTGCAACGGCGCCATGAGACTGTTCTTGCTGCGCTGCTTTTTGCGCGCGCATACGATGTGAATGTCGTTTGCTGCTGTTCTTAGCGTCGGGTTTAACGCTGGCTGGTGAGGTAAGCACGGCCCAGTACACCC
>CBDUFM010000811.1:0-1906 GCA_965366325.1 uncultured bacterium | reverse complement strand
ATGAAAAAATTAGGTCGCAGCTATGCAGATGATCTACGCCACGTCGGCTTCGGTGTGGTTCAAATGTGGAACGAAGAAGAAAAGAAATGGGCCAAAACTGCGACGCGTAACGGCGTCCCGATGATGCTCATGGATATTCTCGATGAATCCATTAAACGTGCCCATGCCATTATCGAAGAGAAAAATCCTGATTTACCTGCAGATGAAAAAGCCGAGATTGCAAAATCTGTCGGTACGGGTGCGGTGCTCTTTAACGATTTAAAAAATAACCGTAAAGGTGATATTAAATTTAAATTTGAAGACGCCCTCAACATGCAGGGAGAAACCGGTCCCTACCTTCAATTTGCGCATGCACGTTTATGCTCGATTGAACGCAAATTTGCTGATCAACATCCTAAGGCTGGCGACCTAAACTGGGATCTCCTAACGCGCGCTGATGAGAAGGCTCTTTTGCTGCATATCAGCCGTCTGCAAGCAAGCCTCGAACGCGCAGTTGAAGATGATGACCCAAGCACCCTCGCCACGGCCATTATGGAACTCGCCGCACGCATCTCTAGCTGGCTTAGCGCAGGCAATAAAGACCATTCCGCACGCGTCCTCTGTGAAGACAGCGCTGTCGCTGCCACACGTATCTGCTTAGTACGGGTTGCACGTGGCTGCCTAGGCGAAGGATTACGTTTACTGGGCCTGCAAGCACCACAACGAATGTAAATGATCGACAAAATATTGGAACACACATGTATCAAGCGCACATAACTTTTGATCTCAGCTACGGCAACCACGAACGCCAACGTGTCGATGTCTGTGTCCCACGTGATCAAGACGATGCACCCTTGGTGCTCTGCCTACATAGTGGCTGGTTCCAACTCGGTAAACATGAACTCATGCGCCCAGTTATGATGTCTTTGGCAGAAGCAGGCTTTGCCAGCGCTAGTATTGGCTACCGCCTCTGCACTAACGATGTTCATGCGCCCGAGCTACTCGAAGACTGCATGAACGGGATTAGCGCAGCCGTCGATGAGGCTGCGCTACTTGGTGCCAATATTCAATCACCCTGTTTACTTGGCAGTGGCGCTGGCGGATTACTCGCCCTCAACATTGCCCTGCGCCAAAGCAATGCCTATGCGGGCATAATCACCTGCGGCACCACACCGCAACTAAGCTGGGAAGGCTGCAATCCAGCCATCCAACAAGCCCTAGACCAGTTTTCAAAAGACCACGATGCCTACAGCCCGCTAAAACAGGACTGCAGCTCCCTGCCACCATTATTGCTGCTCCATGGTGATAGTGATCCCGAAGTCCCAGTCACCCTTGCACGCGATCTGCATGCACACTGCATTGATCAAAACGTCGCTTCAACATTTAGTGTCCTCAGTGGCACCAAGCACCGCTTTCTCGAAGAGAATGATAGCCGTGTCGCACAAAGTGCGATGAAACGCATCATTCCCTGGCTGAGCACACGCTTTAATGATGATGGTGACGAAATCGCCTGTGGCGAAGCACAATTCATGCAAGCTTAAACCGGCGACCGAAGATCAACGCAAGGTAACAGTCGACTTTTATTGTATCAAGAAACGCCTATCATCTAACAATGTACGCAGTCAATTCACAACGTTATGCTTCGCTCCAAATGCGCATGTTCATAGCCTTGTCAGTTTTTATTATACTTGCAAGCCTGCCCCTACATCTATTCGATTTCAAACCTAAAAACGTTGTTCGCATTGCTGTCCCTGGATCGGCAAACGAAGCACAAAACAGAGTCCTTTATTATAAGTACAATCGCAGCCAACAACACTTAGAACTGCGCTTTCAAAATAAATCCAAGCTGCCGATAAAAGAACTAGCCTTTCACAGCAGCATCACCATCACGGACAATAAAAGAAACACACTGCCTGTACATGATGTT
>CBDUFM010000810.1:0-1906 GCA_965366325.1 uncultured bacterium | reverse complement strand
GAGGCCGCTAGCGATGCCGGTGAAGTTAACTGGCGTCATTGCAGTGCGTGTATGCAGTTGGGAAATATAATATAAACACATGCTCGCAAAAATTGCCGACATCATTAATTGTTCATAGGTATAGCAGTAATAACTACTGAAGCCCAAGCCAATGCAGGCGGGCAGTGCGGCGAAAAAGCTCGGCCATGCTGATAGCGTTAGTGCAGAATCTGTTGCTGCGTCTGCTGCCGCATGGGCTTGCTGTTTATGGAGATGGCGCTGTGTTTTACGATGAGATTTATGGGCGGGGAAGAGAATGCCAATCGTGAGGTAGGGTACGAGGGCAACAAAGCTGCTGAAAAAGCACAGAATAAAAAAGATAAAGCGCCACATGCCAGGCGTGGCGGTGTAGTGTCCGAGCATTTCGCAAACACCGAGGAACCAGCCATGGCGGCGCTGTGGTAAAGCATGATTAAATGGTTTCGGTACGTAATAGGTATCAGGGCAACTGGGGAGGAGTAGGACCAATCCGAGATAGACTAGAAATAAAACACCTGCACTGGAAACAAAGCCGAGGCAAAAGGCCAGGCGTAACCACGCTGGATCAATGCCGGTCCAGGAGCCTAATCCACTACAGACGCCGCCGAGCCACGCATGGGTCGCATCACGATACAGCTGATGCCCGTGTGGAAAATCAATAAGGTCACCGTGTTTGGATTTTGCGCTGCTGTCTTTCTGCTTAGGCGCTGTGTGTTCTTTGGCTTGTGCCTGCGCCTGTGTTGTTGGGTGCGCAGCAAGCAAGATATCCAAGGCCGTGTCGGCATCACGATAACGTTTATTGGGATCACGTTCTAAGAGGCAGAGAATAAAATCATTCCACAGCATTTGCTTATCGTTAGGCCAATGCTTGAGAAACTGCTCAGGATCTTCGAAGCGACCTTCTGGTAAATGGCCGCTGATACATTCGTAGAGCACGACACCAAGCGCGTATAAATCAGCGCGCGCATCAATATCACGGCTACCGCGACTTTGTTCAGGCGCCATATAGGCGTAGGTCCCTAGGACAACGCTGGTATTGGTTAGCATGGTCAGGGTTTCGCCGTCGTGGGTGCTATGCATTTGTGCAATACCAAAATCGCCAAGTGCGAAGCGCCCATCATCGAGGGCTAAAATATTTTCAGGTTTAATGTCACGATGAATAATATGCTGTTCATGTGCATGGCTTAAGGCAGCTAAGCAGTCAGCGGCAATGCGATGAATAAGCTCGAGGGTGATGGTTTTACCACGCAAGTCGTCAATGATTTGACGCAGCGACATTTTGGCATGAACCGGCGTTACATAATAGGGACGACCATGTGATTCACCATGATCGGTAATTGGAATAATATTGGGGTGGGTAAAGCGTTTAAGGCTTTCGATTTCACGTTCGAAACGTTTGCAGATCTGCTCGTTGCTGGCGACCTGCGGTAGTAATATTTTAATAACGACCTGTTCCTCTGGTCGTGCCACACTTTTGTGTTGAGCATTGGTAGCGAGCCATACTTCGGCCATACCGCCCTGGCCGAGTTGGCGTAGTAATTGATAGCCATCAACTTTTTGGCCACTTGCTGCAGACCAGTGCTGCGTTGAGGCGCTATCTTGTTCGGTGGTGACATCCTGCTGTGCATCAAAATTACGCGCACAACGTGGACAACAGAGAATGCCCGCAACTGCGTTTGCTTCGAATTGATGATGACAGGCGGGACAAATGTGCGACATAGCGTTGAGTTTCCGACGAAAAGCATAAGGAAAAAACGGCTTGCACCAGATTTGATGCAAGCCGTGCGGTGTCGTGTCTGTGCTTATTCGTTCATAGCGATGGAGGCATCGGTGCCTGTTGCGCTAAACTGTACCTGTTTGGTAGTCGCTTTTTCAGCAGTCTGTGGCT
>CBDUFM010000809.1:0-1907 GCA_965366325.1 uncultured bacterium | reverse complement strand
TCTTGATCGTTCTGCTGGGCGCGCACTAGCAAGGCTTGGCCGCCTCTGGTCGGTCTCTTGTCGGTCTCTTGTTCACCTAGAAACACGACTAGGCGTCCAGTGTGTGCTTGCAAATAACTGTTGTCTCTATATGATAAATCCAATTCAATCTCATCGCATGTGGATTAAATTAAACATGTAATTCTTTTATTTTACTTGCGTCGTGTTATCGATTTATTGCCACTGATTATTGATCACTGGTAGCTACCTGATCATTCTACTTCTGTAAGGACTTGGCATGTCTGATATCTACTATTTTGTCAACATCGACGATCAATTACATGCTGTTCTTAATTACGAACAGCTCCATGCCGGCAGCGATGCTTTTGTGTTGTATCCGATTGAAGGTGGGCGCGCTGTTATTTATCATAAATTAAAAGCGAAGGCGTGGACGGATGCAGCCATTCATGAGCGCTTGTTTCCACGGAGTCATTTGCAGGGTAAGTGGACGCCATTTTGTGCACATGGCTACGAACCTGGACTTATCAGTTTGCATGCATTAATGGCGTGGTCGAAACGTGAACTGACTGATGCTATTCGTTCACATGCTGGTGCTTATTTACCGAGTCTAGCCAATATGAATAAGCGTGACCTCGG
This sequence comes from uncultured bacterium, assembly GCA_965366325.1. Lineage (GTDB taxonomy): Bacteria > Planctomycetota > UBA11346 > UBA11346 > UBA11346 > JANQLF01. The sequence continues at coordinate 1,271 of CBDUFM010000809.1, read as the reverse complement.
GGTCTTGTATCGGCATCTTTTACGTCTCGCTGGACAAGCGGCACAGCGGAAATTGGCCTGACTTTGCATAGTGCATAAAGAGGACTGTGCTTTAGGCTAGCTGTCCATGGAAGAGAATCCCTATCAGGCACCAGAAGAAGATCAGCATGAAGAGCAGCGTGATGCTTCACAGCCGGCCTTGGGCAATATTTTTTGGCAGACCTGCACGTTTATGGCTGCATTTGGATTTCTCTTATTTAGTTATGATCAGGAATCGTGGCCGATGCGCATAGGCAGTGGCATTGCAGTGGCACTCGCTTTTTGGTCCTTTGCTGAAATGGCCAAACGCGCCTACGGCGAGCCGAAGCAAGAATCTGAGTCTGGCTTATCAGATGATGAACGGCGTGATCAGTTTTAACTGACAAGAGACGGCTGCATCTTGCGTACTGTTCAGGGGCAGCCGTATTGTGTGCCCATATCTAACGCTAGGCTGCAGAGATGCGCATTTTGATTGTTCGTTTGGGGGCATTTGGGGATTTGATTCATACCCTGCCTTTATTAGCAGATTTGGCTGCGCATGGTGCTGAGGTCGATTGGGTTTGTGACCACCCATGGCGTATACTCTTTGAACAAAACCCACTCATACATCATTGTTATACGATTCCGCGCAAACAGTGGAAACAAAAATCAAAATTATTTAATGGTGAAATTTTCCGTGGTTTAAAACAGTTGCGTCGACAATTTGTGCAACGTCAATATGATGTGGTCATCGATGCACAGGGGCGATCAAAGAGTGCACTTATTGCATTGCTCAGTGGCGCGCGTGCTCGGATCAGCCACCAGCCACCAGTGGCAAGAGAGCTCAGTTATTTATGTAGTCAGCGTCGCATTCCTGGCACACCACTGCATATTGTCGATAAAATGCGTACCTTAGCGCTGCCAATCATTGGCGCTAAACCAGACAAGAGTGCCTGGCGTTTTCCATTGCCAGCGTGGCAGGCCGAAAAACAATGGGCTGCCGATTACTTGGCTCAGGCGCAAGTCAAGAAGCCGTGGATTTGGAATGTCGGCGGAACTTGGCCGACCAAATTGTGGCCACTTGAACAACAGAAACAGTTTTTGCGTTTAGTCTGTGATCAGGGCCACCCACTCATGGTGGTGTGGGGACCGGGTTGGGAACGCGAGCATGCAGAGCACATTTGTGCGGCAGAGCCACGGGCCCAGATGGCACCAGCAACAACGCTAACTGAATTGGCTGGCCTCATTAGTCATGCGGAAATTATGATTAGTGG
>CBDUFM010000808.1:0-1920 GCA_965366325.1 uncultured bacterium | reverse complement strand
TTTCCAACATGACAAAGCGAAAGAGCTGCTCGATAACTTCATCGCTCAATTCTTCACGACGCTGAGCGACAGCAGATTTCACACGTTCAATTAAGTAGTCGCGACAGGCATCACCACCCTGCTTAATCGGCAACTCACCTTCAGCAGGAGGCTCTAAACCACTAATTTCAGCATAAGCATTAGAAATATTTGCGGCTAATTCAGCCCCACGCAAGCCACCGCCAGCTTCTTCTTGGACCATGTCATCGATTGCCGTCGTGACTGTCTCAAGGAAGAACTCTTCTAAATGTTCGCCCTCTAATATGCGCTGACGTTGCTCATAAATCTTGGTACGCTGAATGTTCATGACTTGATCGTCTTCTAAAAGACGCTTACGCATGCCACAGTGAACTTCTTCAACTTTTTTCTGCGCTTTTTCGACAGAACGCGTGACCATTTTTGATTCAATGGGCACGCCATTGCTCAAGCCCATACGACGCATCGCATTCGCCATAAATGGTGGGGCGAAACGCTTCATTAAATCATCATCAAGACTGAGGTAAAAACGTGAGGCACCGACATCACCCTGACGGCCAGAACGACCACGTAGCTGATTATCAATACGCCGACTTTCATGGCGCTCAGTACCAACAATACGCAAGCCACCTAACTGCCGCACATCTATGCCATCTTTCAAGACGTCCCCCGGCATGGGCAATGGGTGAAACCCTGATTCAGCACGCTCTTTATTAACGACGTTTAATTTTTCTTCATCGCTTGCCGACTTGTAGGAGACAGCGTCCTCAGTACCCAAATAATGATCCAACCAGCAATCTAAAATAATTTCATTCGCATCTGGACTATCCACTTTGATTTTCTTCGGCGCCAGACCATGACGTTGCCAATGCTTCAGTACCTCTGCGCCAGTAGAACGACCTAATACAATGTCCGTACCACGACCAGCCATATTGGTGGCAACAGTCACCGAACCCAATTGACCAGCTCGTTTAATCACATCTGCTTCACGAGAATGCTGACGCGCATTAAGTACATCGTGCTTAACGCCCTTTTTCTTAAACAAGGCCGACAAACGTTCGGATACGTCAACAGATGCCGTACCAACCAAAACCGGTTGACCAACCTTACTGATTTCAGCAACACCCTCCGCGATTGCTTCAAACTTTTCTGCTTCACTGCCAAATATTAAATCCGGCATATCATTACGAATAACAGGTTTATTCGTTGGGATAGCTACTACCTGCAACTTATAAATATCATTAAATTCATGTGCTTCGGTCATCGCAGTACCGGTCATGCCGGACAATTTATCATACATACGAAAATAGTTCTGCAGTGTAATCGTCGCGTAAGTCTGGCTTTCCTGCTCGATTTTCACAGCCTCTTTGGCCTCAACTGCTTGATGCAGACCATCAGACCAACGACGGCCTTCCATCGCACGTCCAGTAAACTCATCAACAATTTTAACCTTGCCGCCAGCTACTAAATATTCTTTATCACGGGTATACAGGTGATGCGCTTTTAGTGCATTATCTAAGAAATGCGGCAAGTGCATATTCTCAGATTCATACAAATTTTCTACGCCAAATAATCGCGCTGCTTTTTCGATACCGTCCTCGGTCAAGGTCACATGACGGTCTTTAATATCAATCTCAAAATCAGCGTCTTCACCCGCTTGAAGCTGCATCGCAACTTCGTTGGCTTTAATGTAATTTTCAGGTGTGCTTGCAGCCGGACCGGAAATAATCAGTGGCGTACGCGCCTCATCAATCAACACCGAGTCCACTTCGTCGACAATACCAAACTGATGCACTTTTTGCACCTGATCTTCGCGCGATTGTTTTAAGTTGTCGCGTAAATAATCGAAGCCAAATTCACTGTTCGTCCCATAAATGACATCCATGTCATAAACAGCGACGCGCT
>CBDUFM010000807.1:0-1924 GCA_965366325.1 uncultured bacterium | reverse complement strand
CGATACTTTGCTGGCATTAGAGCATGTCTATCAGGATGTGCTGAAAAGAGTGCTTAATCATCCATGGCTAACAGTGGTGATGAGTGTCTTGGTCTTAGGTCTGAGTCTCTTGCTTTGGCCATTTATTGGCAGTGAATTTATGCCACCTAGTGATGAAGGCTCTGTTCGGATAAATGCAGAATTTGAGGCTGGTTCCCGTTTAGACATTGCAGATCGCCAAACGCGCAAAATAGAAGATGTTGTTTTCCAGCATGTTCCTGAATTGGACTCCTTAGTGACCAGCGTGTCTTCAAGTGGTGGTCGTGGATCGGCTAGTGCTAATGCAGATTTGCGATTAAATGTGGGCTCGTCGGTTACACGGCAGCGCTCCAATACAGAAATTGCAAATGACTTACGTAAACGTTTAGATGGCAACATAGCTGGCGTTAATGTTCGTGTACGTGCGCCACAGGGGCAATTCCTGTTAGAACGTCTACTCGGTGGTGAGGACGGATTAAGTATCGAGCTGCGTGGATTTGACGCAACGGTGTTGCAAACATTAATGGAGAAGATAACCGTCGCTGTAGAAAAAATCCCTGGCATCACAGATGTCGAGGATGATGTCGTAGATCGCGTACCACAGCAACATTTTAAAATAGATCGACGCAAGGTCGCAGATCTGGGCCTCGATATGCGTACAGTGGCAGAAACCTTGGAGGCAAATATAGGCGGTCGTGTTGTCGGTGATTATCGCCCACAGGGATTGTCGATACCTATTCGCTTGCAGTTTGCCAACGCAGAGCAAATCAGTATAGACGAAATTTATGATCAAACGGTGATTAACCAACAAGGCGAAGCGGTTGCGCTTCGGAATTTGTTAAGCAGTGAAGCTAGTTTTGGTCAGGCGCAAATAGTACGTAAAGATCAACAACGTGCTGTCACAATGAAGGTGAATATTGAAGGTCGTGATGCGGGTTCGGTTGCAAAGGATATTGAAGCAGCACTTAGTTCCATTGCACTGCCGCTTGGTTATCAGGCCTATGTCAGTGGCAGTTACGAAGAGCAGCAACAATCTTTTCGTGATTTGAGTATGGGCTTTTTGCTAGCTCTGTTATTGGTGTATATGGTTTTGGCTAGTCAATATGAATCATTTCGAGATCCATTGATTGTTATGTTTTCGGTGCCGGTCGCTGCTATCGGTGTTCTCGTGACGTTATTTATGACGCATAGTACGATGAACGTACAGTCAGGTATTGGTTGTATTATGTTGGGTGGTATAGTGGTGAATAATGCCATTTTATTAGTTGATCAAGTAGGGCGTCTACGTCTTGAGGGTCAGGTTACACACAATGCCATCATAGAAGCAGGACGGCGACGCTTGCGACCAATTTTGATGACGACAGCAACGACCATTTTAGGATTATTACCTTTGGCATTTGGTATCGGTGAGGGCGCTGACGCACAAGCGCCTTTAGCGCGGGCAGTGGTCGGGGGATTAACTGCTTCAACGTTAATTACCTTATTATTGATTCCTGCCATTTATACTCTTTTCCATCATGAGCATGCTTTGGAGGGTTCCGATGCATAAGTATCTTTGGATTATTGCTGGGCTATCTTCACTTTTGGTATTGAATGCATGTGCACGCCCAGACCAGTGGTACGTAGCTGAGACGCAGGGGCGCGTTGAGCAAAAAGATCAGGCCAGTGCCACGGCAACTGGTGATGCTGAAACAGCTACAAAGTCTGAGCAGGCACAAGCTGCTGAAGAATTAATATCTTCTTCGGGATTAGCCACTCAAATAAAGTTGAATAAGCATGAAGACGGTAGTTTAATGCTCAGTGTTGAGGAGGCCGTTTTGCATGCGATTACCTACAATCGCGATTTACGGATTCAGCGACTGGATGCAGATATAGCACGAACTTTTGAACAAATTGAACGCGGTCG
>CBDUFM010000806.1:0-1928 GCA_965366325.1 uncultured bacterium | reverse complement strand
ATGCGTGTGGCTGCGGTGCATGACAATCCAGTACGTAGTCACTGGCTCTTTCGGTTAGCTGCGCGTCCGCAGAACGAAGCTCCTGCAGCTGGGTATGACTTTGCCACGAAAAATCGTCCTGCATCTTTGGAATAAACCATTGTGCGCGCTCAATGCCCTCTGGTAAGTACAAGGCTGGCTCTCGTGTCCACTGCAATGCGCGGCCACGATCGCGCGCTTCAACAAAGGGTTTAAATTGTGCAATAAATTGCCGCCATAAACGTTTTAATACCGGCGCCGTATCCAAGGGACCCCAAGACAACCAATTACAGCATAAAAATGGATCGATGTCGCCATTGGCCAACTGCGGCAGACCATCACACAACCACTGCTGAATCTGCTCGGTGCTTACTGAAAAACGTTTTGCTAGCAGCGCTGGAGAAAGTGGTGCATTGGGATGGGACGCTTTGGGGTAACAGCGTAATCCGCTCATGCGCTTGCTTGGCTATCCTTCTCAACTTTGGCATCGTCTTGGTCATCTTCATCCTCGTCATCGAGTAAGGAGTGACCGTCCTTCCATGACTTCAATGCTGAAATCATTCCAGGAATAAAACCATATAACAAATAGCCAGTCGTCATGATCGCCAAGCTGTAGATGCCACAATAATAGACCAGCGCATAAATACAGGATGCGAAAACCAAGAATTTACGGAATCCCATTCTATTATTTAAAAGGGTATTACCTAGATGTGGGAAACGCACATTACTGACCATTAAAAAACTCAGAAAAACCATCATACCTAAAATACTACGCTTAAAATTAACATCTAATAATTCACCCGGTGGAAACGCAGCCTCTTTATAGGTCACCACCCACGCACAGAGTACGGCAGCGGCACCTGGTGATGGCAGACCTTTAAAATAATCGGTCGCCACATCTGCGTGTTCGACATTATAACGGGCGAGCCGAATCGCCGTCGCAATTGGATAAGCTAACGCAATAAACCACACGCCACGCGACTCAATCCACGCGTGACTCTCACCAAGCACCAAGTAATAGACTAACAATGCGGGCGCAACGCCAAAGGAAACAACATCAGCGAGACTATCTAATTCGGCGCCGAATTCACCCTCGGTACCGGTCATCCGCGCCATTTTACCATCGAGCATGTCGCAGACCATGGCGGCAAATATCAGTACACAGCCAGTGATAAAATCACCGTTCACTGCACACATGATGGCCGTGACACCGCAACCCAAATTACCTGCTGTAAACAGCGTTGGTAAGACAGGCAGTTGTTTCAGGCGGCGCATACCGCGTTGCGGAAAACGTAAACGATCACTCAAGGTCTTAGGCCTCTTGTTGCAGGGTTATCAGTGGAGTCTCTCCACATTTCACCTTTTGGCCAACAGAAACCTGCACTTCATGCGCAACTGTTACTGGAAAAAACAGTTCGGTACGTGAACCAAATTTGATCATACCGTAGAGTTCACCGCGCTTAAGCGCCTCACCCTTATTAAAGACGCAAATAATACGCCGTGCAATCAGACCACTGATTTGACGAACCACAATTTTGAGACCTGGGCTAATCCGCTCAGTCGCTACGATACCCAAGGTATTGGCTTCGTTGTGATGCGTCGCATCCGGATGGCGCGCATCTAAAAATTTACCTGGCTTGTAATGGACATACTCAATAGTGCCCTCTAACGGTGAACGATTCACATGCACGTCAAAGACCGATAAGAAAATACCAATGCGAATAGCCTTGCCACCAATAAAATGTTCTTCGTCAACTTCTTCAATATCAGAGACCACCCCCGTACCCGGTGAAACCAAGATACGCTCATCTTCAGGAATTGCTGGTGTTGGATTACGAAAAAAGGCTAGCACGAACAACCACAGCAAACCTAAAGGCACCGCTGCGACCAATTGCGGCCAACCACATGGT
>CBDUFM010000805.1:0-1929 GCA_965366325.1 uncultured bacterium | reverse complement strand
CGCAATGTTATGCGGCTATGGATGCTGCGTACGCTTATATAGCTAAGCAGGTGCAGACAGAATCAGCGTCGAAGCCGATTTCGATCATTGTGTATGGGCGCAGTTTAGGTAGTGGATTGGCTATGTATGCCGCCAGTCGTTATCCCTGTGACGGTGTTATTATTGAAAGTGGCTATCGTTCGGCACAGCGTGTTTTATTACCCATTCGTTTGTTCCCTTGGGATTATTTTGATAACCAAGCGTTGTTGCCACAGGTGACGGCACCAATCTTATTTATTCATGGTAAGCAGGATCCGGTAGTGCCGTTTTCTCATGGCGCGTTTATGGCCGCGAACGCAACGCATTGCTTTGCGCAGTGTTGGTTGCCTGATGCTGGACATAATGATATTTATTTAAGTCAGCCAGCAGTGCATCAGCAATTGCAGAAATTTATTTTGTCACTTGCACCGCAGGAGCAGTAGTATCCAATGCGTGGGTGCAGACACTTGCCTATAATTCAAATTTACATCCAGCTGAAAGCGTTGCTGAATTAATTCAGACGCTCGACCATTTTTCTGCAGCAGTGCGAGCGGGTCTTGCTTGGGATGCACTCGGTATTGATTTACGATTGGGTTCGCAGGCTGTTAGAGATTGTCAGGATGCTGCTGTTACGAAGCAATTGCGCGACTGTTTAGAGCGGAATCATTTACATGCACATACGATTAATGCTTTTCCGTTATCGCCGTTTCAGAGCGCCGTGGTTAAAGATCAGGCGTATACGCCTGATTGGACTAGCCGGCAACGTTTAGAGGACAGTATCGCCCTCATACATATAGCCTTGGCAATTCATGACGGTGACTTTATCAGCATGAGTACGCTGCCCGCTTCCTATAAGCCGTGGGCTTACAACCAAGCTGCCTTAAGACAATGTGCGCAGGCTTATGCTACTTGGGCCGCCGCCGCGGCGCAGGTCTTTCGCGATACGGGGCGTTGTGTTCATTTGGCTATTGAGCCTGAACCATGGTGTTTTTTGGAAAATACTCATGAGACCATTTATTTTTGGCAGCATTATCTCTTGACCGATGGTTTGCACACTTGTGCGGAGCTTTTAGATAATGATCTAGCAGCGGCGCGCACAGCATTGCAGCGACATCTCGGTGTGTGTTTTGACACCTGTCACGTGTCCTTGGCTTTTGAAGATCAGGCTCAGGCGGTTGCGCGCTTACGTGCTGCAAATATTCCGATTCACAAAGTTCAGTTTTCGGCAGCCCCAGAAATAAAAAATCCACAGCAGCAACAAGCAGCTGTTGCCTCCTTATTGGCGATGCATGAGCCACGTTTTTTACATCAATCAGCGCTGCGTAGTGCGGCTGGCTCGGTGTTTAAATGTGTTGATTTGGATGGACTTGCTGCTGCGTTGGAACGCATGCCAACGGCGGACTGTGTGCGCAGTCATTTTCATATTCCCGTGTTTTGGCCCAGTCAAGATGCGGGCTTGTCGAGTACGATTGCGGACAGTATTGCTGGATTACATGCCTGTGTAGCTGCGGGCGCTACGCAGATCGCTGTTGAAACCTACACCTGGTCTGTTTTGGCTGATGACGATAAAGGCGCGATTGCTGGAACGATTCACGTGTTAGAATTTTTAGCGGATTTATTGGCGAAATAGCGATGTCTTTTGCCGGCGGGTCTGGGGTATAAAGGTTTTACAATGGAAGCAGTCTTTCTTGCGCAGGGCGTTTCGGTGCCTGCCAAAACACTTTGTGTTGATGGTTTTATTTCAGGTGCTTCCGCTACGTATTCACATTGGGTGGGTGCGCCTAGTCCAGCTGCACTTAATCATGATTTAAGCACGGGTATTTTACTGCGCGCTGCACAAGAACCGGCGCGTTATTTTTATGATTTTGACTATGTGGCCAATAATCATGTCGATGTTGATGGGCTGCTGAG
>CBDUFM010000804.1:0-1936 GCA_965366325.1 uncultured bacterium | reverse complement strand
TCACGTGTCACATTGAAGCGACGGCCAACTTCTTCGAGTGTATAGGTGTAACCATCACCAATGCCGTAACGTAGGCAGATAATTTCACGCTCACGATCAGTCAGTGTGTCGAGGACTTCTGTGATTTTCTCTTTTAACATTTCGTTAGACGAAATATTCGCTGGGTTTTCAACGGACTTATCTTCGAGGAAGTCACCAAAGTAACAGTCATCACTGTCACCAATCGGTCGGTCCAAGCTAATCGGATGCTTACTGACTTTAATAATGCGTTTACATTCCGCGACCGAGATCCCTGCACGTTCCGCAACTTCTTCGATGGTTGCTTCACGGCCAGTATCCTGCAAGACGTCTTTCTGAATCTTACGCAGTTTACCCATGGTTTCGATCATGTGCACTGGAATACGAATGGTCCGTGCTTGGTCAGCAATCGCGCGCGTAATGCCTTGGCGAATCCACCAAGTTGCATAGGTCGAAAATTTATAGCCGCGTTTGTATTCGTATTTTTCTACCGCTTTCATCAAGCCAGCATTACCCTCTTGGATTAAGTCCAAGAAAGATAATCCACGGTTACGATATTTCTTCGCAATCGAAACCACCAAACGCAAGTTACCGCATGATAAGCGCTGCTTGGCATCTTCGTAGAGACGGAAACGTTTAGAAACCGCCTGATAACGGTTAACCATATCGGCAACCGATTCACCAATTTGCAAGGCGATATTGCGCAGCGTATTGGTCTTCTCTGCCTTGTCGTCTTTACCTTTAGCTAAGGTTATTTCGCGCTTTAAGCGCAGAACACGGCGACGCACATCGAGCATTTCCTCTTTGGTGTCGATAACCGTTGTTGCATCGAGTTCCATTTCTTCGAGCAGCTTATAGGCACGACGCATACGATTACGATAAATTTGCTTATCACGTTCGCAGGCTTCGCCATCTACAATACGCTCAACGATAGGCTGAACGTGCTCGAGGATTAAGTTCATGCTAGTCAAATGGCTAGAAGCGCGCTCAAGATAATCATCACGCGATGGTGATGAGCCATGACTCTTGGCATTCTTTTCTTGAAGCTCTTTAATTTCGCGTTGCTCTTCTACCCAACCGATGCCACGACGTAGCGCTTCGGGCGTACTCATGACCTTGATGCGGAAGCCATCACGGTAAATCTCAATGCGGCGGGCCAATTCGATTTCTTGCTCGCGTGTCAGCAGTGGGATCTCACCCATTTGTGACAGGTACATACGAACAGGGTCATCAATCTTGTTTGCTAACTCATCATCACTGGCGAGTGGATTTACATCTTCGTAAATATTTGGCTGATCTTCTTCGTCTAAACCACCTGAGCTTGACGACCCAGAATCAGTATCGGCATCAGAGTCATCAGCTGGCTCTTCTTCCACTAATTCGATGCTACGCTCATTTAATTTTTCAATCAATTGATCCAATAGTTCGGGATCATTCATCGTATCTGGCAAAAGCGTATTCAGAGCGTCATAGCTGACTGCACCCTTACCGGCTGCTTTTTTTGCAAGCAAATCAACCATTTGTGGAATGGTCATTACGCCTTCTTCAGCAACAGCTGCTGGTGCCTGTGTTTGTTCTTCACTCATAGTGATAATGAGACCTTGTTTGCTATTTGATTGTCGCTCGGCGGCCAACTATTTTGAGCCCGCGCTAGAGCATCTGTTTTTCAAGGTACAGTGACGCTTGATACCATAATTATACAGTCTGCGCAGCTAGCACAAGTGCTCAAAGGTCAGCGCATCAGAGTCTGCGTGGGCGCAATCAAGCCTCCATGCCTTTGAGCCGCCGCATCTCACGCGACATATCAAAGAGCTCCTTGCCCAGCTCATGCATACGCTCTTGCTGGCCATTACGCTGCGCTTCACGCAATTGAAAATCCAACTCTTTAAGGCGCTGCTCGCAGCGCCGGCTCAGCATG
>CBDUFM010000803.1:0-1936 GCA_965366325.1 uncultured bacterium | reverse complement strand
TGACCGCTGTGCGCTGGTAGATGAAAAAGGCGAGATCGTCACCTGCGACTTAACCACAGCCCTCTTAGCCAAGTACTACCTAGCCAAAGAACCTGGCGCTACTATCTGTTACGACCTGCGTTCATCGCACGCTGTTCCCGAATTGATCAAGGAACTTGGCGGCACCGCAGTTGAAACACGTGTCGGTCACGGATTCATTAAAGCAACCATGAAGGAAAGCGGCGCAGCATTTGCAGGAGAATTATCTGGCCACTACTACTTCCGTGATTTCTACGGTGCAGACTCTGGCCTCTATGCATTCATTTTACTTGCCAACGTTATTAGCAATGCAGACAATTTAAGCTCCATCATTAAACCCCTCTTAAAATATCAGCATAGCGGCGAAATTAATTACAAAGTAAAAGATGCCGCCGCAGTGTTCGAGCGCATCCGCGCTATTCCAGGTGCAACAATAACAGAGCTAGACGGCATCACTGCACAACTTGATAATTGGTGGTGCAACGTCCGCGCCTCCAACACCGAACCCGTCGTCCGCCTCAACCTCGAAGCCTACACAGACGCAGCACTGCGCACAGAAAAACTCAAGGAAATAGAAGCTATTATAATGGCCTAAATCAGTCGTAAGTGGAAACGGTTGGGATTCGTTTTGAGTCCCAGTCCTACAGACTGCAGGCCTCAGAGCGCCACTACTCTTTTTTCTGAAAGCGCTTAATGTTTTTAGGGGCCTTGCGCTCCTTTTGATGTGGATCAGGTTGCTCATAGGGTTCAATCACGTACCAACGCACATTGCGCTTTAAAACATGATCTCCGGCTCGTCGCCAAATCTGATTTCTCACCTGCTCAAGCCATGCAAACCGTGACCGCATCAATTCAAAGACATCGTTCATCTGTGGATGCGCAGTTAAGTCCGTAGGACTAACCCATTCAAGTTTCCAGTATTGTTTAATCGCCATTAAACTAATGCCCGCATAAAAATAAAATGCCTGCCCAATTAAAGTATGACCATCGTAATCATGAACTGCAACGGCCTTACGATGATAATTCTGCAAACGTTTAGTTAAATCGTGTTCGACACCAACTAGATGGGCAAGAAACGCGAGCGCATCCTCATGACACATCAAATCCGATACCCTCTCCATCGGTTGGGCTCCATCAGGAAGCACTAGAACCCCCGGGATGCGCAGTGATTCCATAGGCTCCGCCCCAAGCTCATCCTGATCAAATATTATTTTGGGCACACTCCTAAAACCCGTGTCAGCGGTAATAAAAACAATGGGTCTCTTCTCTTCATCAATACGGGCAATGTCGCTCATAAACTGCTCTAAACACGCGTCTGCATAACGCATGCCACCACTCGCATCACGTAAAAGTGCTTGTCCAGCAACTGTATCAGGTAAATGAAATGGGTTATGATTGGAGACCGTTAGGACAATTTGCAAAAACGGCCCTGTGTCATCTGCTATCTGGCGCGCAATCCGCTCATTTGCAACCGTAAATAATTGTTCATCTGGCATTCCCCAAGAAGACCATAGCGACTCATCACGCAGGCGCATTCTCTCCTCTTCGTCTTCAGTGACACCCGCTTGTAGATCAAGAACGAGTGCCAACTCATTGAAATTAGCAAACAGCGTCGTCGTTGATTGTAACCATTCACAATGATACCCCGCCTGTTGGAATGAGGGAATGAGTCCGAGCCGCGTCAGCGCCGGCGTATAGCCACCCTCTTTAAAGTAAGGAAATCCACTTAACAAAGACCACGCTGCGGAATGCGTTACATAACCTGATGCAAAATAGTTCTCAAAAAATATATTTTCACGCGCAAGTCGTGCTACAAAAGGAGAGCAGGCCTTATAAGCCTCACTGCCCGCCCCGACTTCATCCACATAGTGTAAACCATGAGACTCAAGTAATATCAAAATAACACTGCGTCCTTGAT
>CBDUFM010000802.1:0-1951 GCA_965366325.1 uncultured bacterium | reverse complement strand
GCCGCCATTGCCGCCGCGCCCACCGTCACCGCCGTGGCCACCACGACCGCCATCGCCGCCTTTACCACCGTTGCCGCCATTACCACCAGCGCCGCCGTTGCCGCCAGCACCACCGCGTGCATTGATGTTGATGGCTTGATCCCAAGCGAGCATGACTACTTCATGTCGATCTAATTCATCTTGCACAATTTCGAGGCGCATGAGTGGCTGTTGGTACCATTGGCAATCGACGGGGCTAATACTGATTTCGACCGGTGGTGCATCTTCGCCGTTTAAGGCATTTTCGCCATTGGTGCCGGGTTGACCATTTTCACCATCAATGCCGTTGCCGCCGCGACGGCCGTTTTCACCGTTAGCGCCACGTTGTCCTTCGCTGCCATCAGCACCGGCATTGCGCCCGGGGCGGCCGTGATTACCAGACTGACCGTTGCGACCATCAATACCCTGTTCGCCATCTTCTCCATCGGGACCGTTATCGCCTATGTCGCCAGCGAAGCCATGTTCACCAGCAATACCGGTAAAGTCGAGGTCAGCTAAGCTCACATTGAAATTGGGTTTCACTGTCCACGTGCGCACGATTTCACGGCCAACAACAACAGCCTCGAAGTTGTAGCCGCTGTTAACGACATCTTCAGGCTTAATTGTTTTGGTAGTGGCAATGCCATTTTCAGCAATAACGACTTGGTCGGTGACGCTGAATAATTCAAATAAATCGTGATCAACTTGTAAAAGGTTGGATAGTTGTTCAATATTTTCTTTATAGGTCGTCCAGTCGATTTTACCGTAAACGACGTCTTGAATATCGATGTTGCCGTCATTGTTGTGGTCTTTGGTGTCTTCGCTGACGTTTAAATCAGCTTCGGCTTTATAAGCTGCACCATAAATAGGTGTATAAAGAACCTGATTGTCGTTGGTGAGCACAATAATACGACGTAGCGCAGGCAGTTTTTCCTCACTGTAGGGTGAGTAGCCGCTATGATCTTTCACTGGCTGTACATAGATAGATTTAATGTTTTCAGCTTTGAGGTGATTGCGTGCTTCCGGTGCCCACAGGGCTAATTTAATTTCAGGTGTTTGTGGTCGTTTGTAGGCTATTTCGTGAACCTGACGTGCATCAACAGTGTATTCCTTTTGCAGGACATCGTTGGATAATTCGCTGACCTTACTCAAGGTTGGAATGTGCATGTCGGGGAGTGGCGCCATGCTTTCAGCAGCATAGGTGCTGCTCATAAGTAAGAGTGAGGGTACTAAGCAAGTTAAGGATTTCATTTATTTACCCTCCGTTGCAGCGGCATCTGTGTTTGCGTCTGCAGCTGATTTATTCATATCATTTGCGATTAATGAAAAATTAGGATATTTGGCCGTGATGCCCGCAATTACCCGTTTGGACGGTTTGTTGTCTTCGCGATCCAGTTCAATTAATCCACGCGCAATGGTGAAGTCTAACTCTTCACTGTTAGAGGTCTTGAATTTATCGAGCATGAAGTTGACTACTTTATCCCAATAAGCATCGCTGATTTTGCTTTTCGCGTTTTTCATAATATCAAACATGATCAGTGCACGTGCGATCAATAAATCATGATTGGTGTTTGGATCAAATGGGTCAGCTGCTTGGTCCTGCTTTTTGCCGGCATCTGCATTTGCGCTTTCTGCGTTCATGCGTTGTAGTGGTTTATCAACTAAAACGATATCTAGAAGCGCATCTGGTTTTTCTTCAAGGAGAAAAGGGATGCATAAGGTGAACGGTCTAAAGTCCCAGCGATCATGAATGTGTACAAAAGCGGCTAGGTAATCGTTCCAGCCTTCTGCACGTGCGCCGGTTTTTTCTGTATCAGTTAAAGCAATGTGTTGACGCAGGGAGGCGGTGTAGGCTTGGGCGTAATCCCAGGCTGCTTCTTTGCTGAGACTATTGAAGTTATTCATGCCCGTGCGTAGTGCACTGGCGAGCGTG
>CBDUFM010000801.1:0-1954 GCA_965366325.1 uncultured bacterium | reverse complement strand
CTTATCTCCATGTTGGGCATCCTGCCTATGCGCGTGGCGACATGATGGATATGCACATTCGTAACTCAGCACCTGGCGAAGTCGCACGTGACCGCAATATGCAGCGCATGATGTTTATGGATGACCGGATTGTGCAATTATGTGATGAATTGGGCATTGAATCGATCGCCTATTCAGCGGTAGCCTAGGCGCTAACAGGGCCAAACAGGGCGCAACAGCACGGCATATCAGGCTAAGCGTGCGTTGACTCAGGCACTTTGAACCGAGAATCCCAGCGAAGTTTATCTCGCTGAGGACGCTGTATGGCTGTTATTGAAAATGATGCATTTCAAATCCACATTGATGAGCATGAGGGTTGTAGTATTCGCGCATGCTTCGTGAAGCAGGGGGATGCATTGTTGCCGTTGATGCCAGATTCACGCGCGGAATCGTGTGAGCTGAGTGAATCGAGCTTTATCATGGCACCGTATTCAAATCGTATTGAGAATGGCGCCTTTAGTTTTAAAGGCACGGCACATCAATTAGCACGTGCTGATGAACATAGTATTCATGGCGATGTGCGTCAGCGCCCGTGGACGGTTTTGGAATCGACACCGAGTTTGCTGCGCTGTGCTTTGAAAAGCGTTGACTGTGAGCAGGTTAATTGGCCGTGGGATTTTGAAATGGAAGCGGTTTTCGAATTGGTGGGCAACTGTTTTCAATCAGGTTTGCGTTTGATCAATGCGAGTAAACAGGACATGCCAGCTGGCTTCGGTTGGCATCCCTATTTTAGCCGTGCATTAACGGCCAAAGACAAAGAAATACGTATGCAAGTTGAAACCGATTCGGTTTATCCGGATACAGATGGTAATTGTTTGCCCTCTGGGCCACCACGCAAATTGAAGGCCAGTGAAGACTTTTCTATTGCTGGGGTCATTGGGAAAGACTTAGGGCTCGATCATTGTTTTTATGGTTATAAAGGAAGCGGCTTGTTGTATTGGCCAGGGACCGGTTTGCGGGTGAATTTTGACTGCAGTGATGAGTGTGGACATGCGGTCATTTATACACCAGTCGGAAAACCTTTTATCGCCTTTGAGCCGGTGACCAACGCGAATAATGGCGTCAATTTGTTAGAAAATGGTGATGATACGGCGGGTACGGTGGTTTTGGCGCCTGGTAAATCATTGTCTGCACAATTCGATATGACCATTGAATGGGATTAATTCCCATTTCCAACAAGGTTAGTTTACAGGGTGATCACGTCGATTGGCTGCAGCGGCTAGCGGACGAACAGGGATGGCAGCGGAACGAAGACAGTGCCTCGATTAAGCTGCTGCGTGAGCTGGGACGCTTGGCCGTTAAAATTAATGCGGATAAAGCGCTGGCTACATTTAAGCCAACAGCATTTGCACTAAACGCTATCGATGTACAGAGTACGCGAGGTGCTGATGTGAAGCAGCCTTTAATTCGTGCCTGTGGCTTGCATAAAAAACCGAATCAACGAATTTTGGATGTCTGTGCTGGTACGGGCTCTGACGCCTACATCTTGGCGCATTTTGCTGATGCGGTCGTTAGCTGTGAGCGCGATCCCGTTATTTATGCCTTGTTACGCGATGCGATCGTTTTGGATGGTGTGCATTTGCCATGGGAATTACGGCATGTAGATGCTATTACCTATTTGCAGGGTATGGATCAGGATTTTTCCTGCGCCTATGTGGATCCCATGTTTGATGGCGACAAAAAGCGTCGTGGGGCAGAGCGCAAGGAAATGCAGATTCTGCGATTTTTAGAAAATAATGCTGTAACAGCTGCAGATGTGGATTCACAGTCGCTGATCGCAGCGGTAGCGGCGTCGCCTATTCCGCGTGTGGTGGTGAAGCGGCCACTGAAGTCTGAGCGCAAGGTTTACCCGGGTAGACGGTTGATGAATTGCATTACGGGTAAGGGTTATCGTTTGGATATTTATTTATTGGGG
>CBDUFM010000800.1:0-1955 GCA_965366325.1 uncultured bacterium | reverse complement strand
AATTCGTTTTCGCCTTGATTATCTCTTCGAAAAAGAAGATTTTTACCAAATTATTCCGCATCTAGAAACCAGCTACTATCCTTCGCTGCCATCGAGTGTCGAAGAGCCCATGTGGCTTGGCGTTGATGGCTGGTACCTCACCCAATGGGAAGGTATCGAAATTGGCGGCTCACTCGATTACGACATGAACAGCGAATATGGCCTCTACGGTAGCTTTGCTTCTCGCCAATTTTACCAAAATAGCCCAGTCGATATCATGACCTGGCAGGCGCTGAATTTTGGCGATAGCGATTTTCACGAAGCCTACTCTGGCTCTGACTCCGCTGGCTTCACAACCCTTGAGCTTGGTGTCGACATCACCCTGCCTATGCCATGGGAAAACACCTGGCTGACCTTCAGCCTCGAAGCACATACCTGGTTGATGAGTGACGACCGTGATCGTATTGATGACGACAGCAGCTTCCTCGTTGGCGTAACTGTCTTTCATAGCGACCGTTTACGCTAAACGGGGAACCGTTAGCCCCCATCATCGTCTGATAGTATGACAGGTAACACACAAAGTGACCCGCCGTTTGACGATCGTGATCTCGCGCGTCGAGCGTTGGCTGGCGACCAAACTGCCTACGCAGCACTAGTCGACGCATACGGTGAGCGCATCTTTAACATGTTACTGCAACTCTGTAACGGTGACCAAGATATGGCGAGCGAATTAACTCAGGAAGCCTTTGTGCGCGCATACGAACGTCTCAATCAATTTGACGGCGCCAGTAGCTTTTACACCTGGTTCTACCGCCTCGCTCGCAATCGCGCTATCGATATTCGAAAACGCAAAAAACCGATCGCCAACGATCCTAGCACCATGCATGACCCCGGCCATCAACAGGACCCCGGTCAGGACATGGAAGACCAAGAATTAAAAGACTTAGTGCATGCCGGTCTGCAATTATTAAATCCAGAACAACAAGAAATTATTTTATTGCGTGATTTTCAAGGTCATGATTACAGCGATATTGCGGCCCTCTTAGATATAGCTGAAGGCACCGTTAAAAGTCGATTAAATCGCGCGCGCAAAGCGCTCCGCGAACAGATACAAAGTCTCGGCAGTAGCGATCAAATAAGCGGGTTAGTATCATGAGCGATTTCCACTATGATTTAGTCAGTGATTATTTAGATGGCGAACTCAGCACAGAAGCATGGGAGATTGCCTGCAAAACCCATGGCCCCGCCCTCGAAGCTGCCTTACAAGAAGAACATGCCGTTCGCCAGCAGATCGCAGCAACCCCAAGCGTGGCAATGCCAGCGGCGCTACGTGAACAATTACTCGCCATTCCAAACGAGCATCGCATTCAAAATGACCATGATGTTCGTGCCCACGCAAAAACGACCGAAGGCGGCGCCGTCCAGCAGCCAAACACCACGACCAATACCGCGACAAGTGACAGTAACGAAAAGCGGACTTTATTATTCCCAATTATCAGCAGCTTCGTCGCCCTGGCCGCCTGCCTTGCCTTAGTCATGTCGGCCATATTCCTCAGTCCTGAGCCAATGCCCATCGACAACGCCCTCGCCATGCACGACGCGGAAGCACCAGACTCTATTCCCGGTGACCTGCATGCAGATGCAGCTACACTGGATAAGCGCCAAGATCTTGGCGCAAACCACAAAAAACACAGTGCAGCCCTAAAGCCAGACAATAAAGCTGATCTATCCACCTTTAGCGCCGCTGCTTTAGATAGCGCCGCTGCTTCAGAAAACGCCGCTGCC
This sequence comes from uncultured bacterium, assembly GCA_965366325.1. Taxonomy (GTDB): domain Bacteria; phylum Planctomycetota; class UBA11346; order UBA11346; family UBA11346; genus JANQLF01. The sequence goes on along the minus strand of CBDUFM010000800.1, from coordinate 191 downwards.
TCAGAAAGCGGTGCGCTAGAAATAGAAGTCCTCGAAGAACAGGCACCAAGCATCAAAGCCGAAAAAGACCAGCTCGCCCTCAATGATAGACCTGCAAGCGCCAGCACATTACCACGCGAGCGCAACGAAGGCCGGCGTGCTGCGAGTCGTTTGTCCACAGCGAGTGCACCTGCCAACGCATCCGTACAAGC
>CBDUFM010000799.1:0-1961 GCA_965366325.1 uncultured bacterium | reverse complement strand
ACGTTCGCTTGGTAACGCCGGAGCAATTAGCACAGCAGCGTCGTTATGTTATTTGTGGAGCCGTTGTATTGGCAGCAAAGTTATCACCGCCAGATATCATGTCGCAGATAGCACTGTTTATTCCGATGGTGATATTATTTGAGATAGGTTTATTTGCGAGTCGGTTCTTGGTTAAGCCGCGCGATGAAAAATCCTTAGGTATTGTGGAGGATGAGGCATGAAACCTATTCTAGTGATCAAATTGGGTTCACAGGTTTTACTCAATGCTGATGGTTATTTGGACTTGCTGTTTGTGAAAGACATTGCACGGCAATTGGCGGCTGTGGTTACGGCTGGTTTTCAGCCTATTGTAGTATCAAGTGGTGCTATCGCATGTGGTCGTAGTGTTATGCAAGACCCGGCGATGGATGTTAATCTCGCCGATCAACAGGCTTTGGCTGCAATTGGTCAAGTGCAGCTTGTTCATCATTGGCAGTTAGCACTCGATGCACATGGATTAAAATCAGCGCAATTACTTTTAACCAACGATGATTTTTCACATCGCTTACGTTATTTAAATATCTCGTCTACGCTGCGAAGTTTATTTGCACACGGTGTAATTCCGGTGGTGAATGAAAATGATACGGTAGCTGTTGAGGAAATTACCCTTGGTGATAATGACCGTTTGTCTGCGATGTTGGCGGGTCAGATTCAGGCACAACAACTATTGATCCTAACGGATATAGATGGCGTCTATAATAAGAATCCACATGAACATGCTGATGCGGTTTTGTTAAAAGATATTCATGATATTGATGATGACTTTATACAGCGTAGTGGTGGGGCGTCGTCTGGTACGGTTGGCCGTGGAGGCATGCGTTCAAAATTAGTAGCCGCACAAATTGCAGCCGAAGCCGGTGTGCCGACGCGTATCGTCGCAGGGCGTTCAGTAAATGTGTTGACCGATATTATCAATGGGCAAGCGGTCGGAACCTTAGTGCATCCTCGTAACGATCAAACCCCAGACAGCCGCAAACACTGGTTGGCTTTAGCGAGACGTTGTGAGGGAGAGCTGCATATTGATGCAGGTGCGGCCGAGGCATTGCTGCACAAGGGAAAAAGCCTACTGCCTGTTGGCATTACACGCGTTGTCGGTGATTTTGAACGTGGTGCGAGTGTGAGTATCCTAGACCCAGCCGGTCGTGAAATTGCGCGTGGATTAAGTGGTATGCATGCAGCGGACCTCTTAAATATTCAAGGCATGCGCATGGACCAAGCTGCTGAAACGATTGGTCATGTATTGCCTAAGGCGGCTGTACATCGCGATGATTTGTGGCTGTTAAATAATTAACGGCATCACTGCGTCATGGGTGTGTGTTGGTAGTTAAATTTCGTTAGTTGATTCGCTCATTTTTGCGCGATGAACGAGGGCATCCATTGCAGTAGAAATGTCGCTGTGGATGGGTAGCACTTTGTGCAAACCAACCAAGGTTAAAATTTTCATGATTGGCTCTGAGACCCGGAACATTTGAAAATTCATAGATTGCGCACAGCTGTTCAGTGCTGACATCGATGATGAATCTAGATAGGTGAGTGGGGCACAGTCCATAAGCAGACCATCGACAAAGCGTTTGTCGAGACCTTTGATCGACTCGAGTAAATTTTTACTGGCTTCTTGATCTAGTCGTGGCGGGAAGCTGAGGTGTGGTATGCGTTGGCTTTTGGTGATGACATAGAGATAGGGTCCGATGACTTGATTATGTAACTCGCCGACCATGGCGCGTTCGCTTAGGATCTCACGCGGTGCTTCACCAAAACGCATAAAGGCTATCAGTTTGCACAAGGCCTTTGCCGTAGAGAGCCCAGCTGCTGCGCTCGATGCCACGGCTTCCACCTGGAGGTTATACACCGGTGCATTGGCATGTGATTCCATGCGGTAGGGCAACATAACAGGTATGGAATAAAGGGGCATCTCAGTTAAC
>CBDUFM010000798.1:0-1967 GCA_965366325.1 uncultured bacterium | reverse complement strand
GCACCGAAATTTGCCGGTTACCCATTTGCTCCGTATGCAGACAGTATTCGCGATACGGATCTTGCTGACACCGGAAATGGTGATCGTGCTGGTGAGGTATCGACGCCGTGGCGTGTAAACCTTTTGAGCGCTAGTCCCGATACGGTGCTCGATTTGATGCTGAACGGTCTCAGCGCCGATGCAAAGCTTTCGAGTGAGCGAGTGCATAATACGGACCTTTTGGGGCATCGTTACCCAGAGCCGTGTCCATTAGAATTCGATGCTGGCCGCTATAATGACTATGTGGCGATGATAAATCGAGGAGATGGAAACGCTCTTATTCCAGGTGGCTGGAGCGGTGGTCCTTCGCGACATAGCTATGTTAACGATGTGATTTTTGCCGTATCGTGGGCTATTGACATAGCACGGAGAACCTGGGTGAGTAAGAAATCATTGCAGGGGCAGTGGGTTTCATCTGGTACTTATATCGACCCTGCAGCAAGTAGCGACACTGATGCGATGTTGGATCAAATAATTCGTGAAACCTACCGCATTGTCGGTGAACACGATGTTAATGCTGGGGTTGGTACTGTACGTGTTGGTAGCTTTTTGGCTGGTGATTCTGTTCGGGTTGGTGATGGCGACCATGCAAACCGCCTGTCGCAAACGCATCCGGGCGACAATACCCGAGCCAGGGAATATTGTTTAAATGATTTCATGATTAGTTTATTTGGTAAGGCAAATCCGGATTTTAATGTTGGTGATGATGTCATTAATGATTCTATCGCGCTCGATTTTAATCAGGATGGAGAAGTCGAAAGCACTGTGACCGGTTGGTATGATCAGCATCTGGATCAAAAAACATGGTCGTGGTGGTGGGATGGCCTCGGTCCGTATGTGCGAATCGCACCGGAAAATGATTATATGAAACGTGCGGGCTGGTATCGTTTTGTGGAAGGTGATGCCACCCCGTTTCGTAAGACTAATCGTGATATCACTACAAAGGCTGGCTATGGTTGGGAGCCAGTGCCTGACGTGGCGAGCTTTTACCAGTACAATGATATTTGGTTGAAATCGCGTGGCGCATATCCGATTAAGCCATTTTCAAAAACCGGACGTCTGTTTATTGGCAAGAGTCGCTATTTCTGTGCCTTTATTCGCTCAGAAGTCTATGATGTGTTTAAAGGTGCTACCGTTGCGGCTGTTAATCGAAAAGTGTGGTATCTTATAGATCCTAATCGAGATGGGAATTTGTCAGACAACGCCTTGCTCTTGCAGGGTGAAATGGCAATGGAATGAATAATCTGAAAAGCGGAGTTCCGATCATGAAAACATTCATGTTATGCTGTCTTTTGTGGACCACCATAAGCCTTTATGGGGCGGCCTCGTTGCCGAAGCCCGCTGGTTATGCAGGCACTTGGCCTGAGCCTTGGTTTAGTATTAATCAGGGTGCCGATAAAACGGTGGCCGATGCCAATCCCGTGCCGGGGGATCCGAGTCATGCCTATGACTACGGTGAGGACCAATGGGGCTATTGGGCAAATATTGAAATAGAGGATACCGCAACGTCTAGTTTTTACGTGATTGAAATGCGTTATATCCCGGTTGAGGCGCCAGATTACGGTAATGGAACCTTGGGAGGTGCTTTTTTAATGGGTGCACCGCGTGATGAACAGGGGGCGCGCAGCGAAGAACAGCCACAGGTAGTGGTGCCACTGAATAAAATAAATGGTAACCGTGGAATGTGGGTGTCAGCGAGTGAATGTACCCAATTCGCATGGCAGCATTATACCAAAGAGGTACTTGGTGCAGGTAACCAAAGCATCTTCAAAGCTGAGGAGGTGAAGAGTCGTGCCGTAGATTCGAGGAACTATCAAGGTGCAGTGGATTTTTGTGCGGACCTTAGTGCGGTCATCAGTCGAACCGTGGCCCTGCCGACGGAAGAAGAGTGGGAGTACGCCTGCCGCGCTGGGACGACGACACGCTAT
>CBDUFM010000797.1:0-1968 GCA_965366325.1 uncultured bacterium | reverse complement strand
TTATTGCGCTGCCACTTTCCGAACAGATCGCCAAAAATATCGCCAATGCCGGTGATGAAATTACTATTGTTGTTCGTGCCGTTGATGATCACAAGAAAAACCAACCGCAAGGCAAACAAGCCAGCACCTTTGGCAATAAAGGTTGCCACTACACGCGCACTACCGGTATTTGGCAGAGCGTATGGATGGAACCGGTCTCTGACGCCTATTTATTACGGCCGCGTATTAGCAGTTCGCTCAGCCAACAACATTTTCACGTTGAGCAAGCGGGTATGTATTTACGTGCTGGCATGCGCCTAAAAGCAAGCTGCTCTAGCAATGGAAAGGCCGTCAGCCACGCCGAACAAACACTGGGACTCGACTTTGCGGGTGAACTTTATCTCACGATTCCTGATCAAGACCTCAGTTTATGGTCCTGTGAAAACCCACATCTCTATGACATAACGATTGATCTTTTCGATATCAACGGCAAGTGCATCGATCACATAGAATGCTATAGCGGCATGCGCTCCGTCGCTATTGATGGCAAACGCGTTTTAATTAATGGCAAAGCTGTCTTTCAACGCCTCGTTCTTGACCAAGGTTATTATCCTGACGGAATATTAACCGCCCCTAACGAGGCGGCCTTAATTGAAGATATTCAAATGAGCATGGACGCCGGGTTTAATGGTGCTCGCTTACATCAAAAAGTATTCGAAGAACGTTTTTTATACCATGCTGACCGCATGGGTTATTTAGTCTGGGGTGAATTCGGTGATTGGCCCGGCAATTCTACGCACCGTGCACACAGTAATTGGTCAACAACCTATATTACGCAGTGGATCGAAATAGTTGAACGCGACTACAATCACCCCAGCATCGTTGGCTGGTGTCCCCTCAACGAAACGCATAACTTTTCTAAATCTCAGATTGACGAGCACTACGACGTTACCCTTGGCATGTATCGCGCAACAAAACTAGCGGATCGTACGCGTCCGGTTATTGACGCCTCTGGTTACTGCCATCGTATTTCGTGGACAGATATTTATGACAGCCATGATTACGACCAAAATCCTGAAACCTTTAACGAACGTCATCAGGGTCTTGCACATGACGCACCCTTTATCAACAAGGGTGACAGCATCGATAACGTTGCCTATCAGGGTCAACCCTATTTCGTCAGCGAATTTGGCGGGACCTGGTGGAATGAAGCCAAGGCAGCTGAAGCAGCTAAATTATCACAAAGCACCAGCTGGGGCTACGGCGAACGCGTCAAAAATCTTGATGAATTTTACACGCGTTTCGATGGCCTATGCAGTGCACTGCTGCAAAACCAAGATATGTTTGGCTACTGCTACACGCAACTCACTGATGTATTCCAAGAAGAGAACGGTCTCTACAATTTTGACCGCTCACTTAAATTTGATGTTAAACGTCTCCACGATATTCAACAACAAACCGCAGCCATAGAATTAAGCGAAACCATTTCCACAAAAGACAATTAACAATTACCTTAGTAACAAGTCTTTTCTGAAATTGACATGATAACTTCCACCCGCAATCAGTGCCGCCTGTAATTCTGCAGGCGGTACTTCTTGTGCAGCGCAGCCTCTCTCAAGCATCAATGATGCTGCAACTCCTGCTGCCTCACCCATTTGATTGCAATTAATCATAACGCGCACGGCTGCGTGGGCACCAGAATCTGTATCAATGCAACGACCGGCCACCAAGACATTATCAAAATCACGGGCCACCAAAGAACGGTAGGGAATTGAATAATAGGTTGGATTTACTGCACGTTCTTCACGCCAGCGCCCCTCTTCGGAGCGGCCAACACCAGCAAATATTTGTCGCCCATCCAAGTATTTAAACAACACCCCATCACCATTTTGTGTGTGCACATCAACACGATAACTTCCAAAGGCAATTGCATCATCAAAATGCACACCTTCCAGCACGTCCTCTTCGCTCAAGGTATACAAACATTCG
>CBDUFM010000796.1:0-1982 GCA_965366325.1 uncultured bacterium | reverse complement strand
GTCTGGATCTCTGACTGCTAGGTGGAGGGTGTGGATGTTTATGGCATTAATGCGTGCCGCAGCCCAGTGTCGAATAAAACAGTCTTGGTCTTTGTCCTGACAATAGCGTGCGCGCAAATCGCATTGTTCGTGCAGGTCTAAACGACTGAGTATCGCGCCTGGAAATCCACCAAGCCAAGACTCGTTGCCTTTCCAGCCTGCGGGGCAGTAAAAACAGTGCATGTGTAATGCATTGGCAAGTTGCTGAGTTTGTGCTTCGTCTGCGGCTTCTTGTAGGCAGATAATATCCGCTTGCAGGGGCGCCAATGCCGCAGCCATTTCGTGGACAATCTGTGGTCGCTTGGGGCCAGGATTTGAGCTGGGTTCTTCGCCTAGGCAAAAACCGCGCATGCCTAAAATGTTCCATGTTAGGAGGCGCATTTGCTGAGCGAGGCTCTCTTAGCTGTTTTCTGAACTACTTGGTTTGCTGGCACAGAGACGCAGCGCCACTGCAGCACGCAGGGAGTCACCATTTTTATGGTAACTATTAACTAGATTACGGGCCATGCGTTGTAGTAAAACCCGATCACTGGCTGGTTCTAGAAAAACAGCGATCGCTTCATCGGGGTAGCCTTGAAAATGGAGATGTAACTCATTGTCGCTAATTAAGCGCGCACCATCATAAAGATCGATATAGATGTTATTGTAAGAGCCGTAAACATGACCAGGAACGGCGATCGCATGGGCCTCACAGTGACGACGCCGGCAAATGAGCAACCAGATGGCGGTGAGGATGATAGGTAGGCCAACGCGGCGTTGCAGTACATCTGGTAAGTAACTATTGCGTGGATCATGATAATCATTGCTGTTGCCACTAAAACCGAATTCGGAAGTGAGCAAATGCGCAAGATCAAATGCGCTTTCTAAATTTTCACCACGAGCGGCAATACCATCAAGTGCTTGTCTGCATTCTTCTAGACATTCCCGCCCTGGGTTATCTAAGAGTGGCAATAGGCACATGCCTGTTTCAAGATCTTGGCATTGTGCAAAGCGTGCAATGACGTCACTCGAATCTTCTAAGAGGTTCACATCAATTAAGGTTTGCGGCCATAATGCGCGTTCATTGGCAATGTGGCAAACAGCCTCACGTAGGTCTTTGTCTGCCTGTAATTGGCGGGCAATGACGCTATTAATCGACGGATCGTTATCTTGTAGCAATTTAAAGACGGATTCTGCTTCGCTCATGACTTAGATACCGTAATCTAAAATCTTCCATGGCAAACAATAATCGCTTTTTATGCGCTAAGAGACAGCTACAGCCTGCGTTTTAGAGGTTGAAATACTTCGCCTGCGGGTGATGTAAGACAATGCCACTGGTGCTTTGCTCTGGATCTAATTGGAATTCTTCAGAAAGGGCTATGCCGATATCCGACCATTCCAAAATATTTTGCAGGTGTATTTGATCTTCCAAATTCGGACAGGCTGGATAACCAAAGCTATAGCGACTGCCTTGGTAGCCTTGCGTGAATAATTTTTCCATTTGCAGCGCATCAGAGCCAGCAATGCCTAATTGTTGGCGCATGCGTTTATGCCAGTATTCGGCTAAGGCCTCAGCGCTCTCGACGCTCAGCCCATAGAAATACAGGTAATCTTGATAGTTATCGCCGCTAAATAAGCGTTGGCAGTGTTCGCTGGCGATATGGCCCATGGTGACGCAGTGCATGCCGAGGACATCGCGCGCGCCATTGTTCCACGCTGCTGCAGGAATGAAGGATTCTTCGTCAGCGATGGCGTCGGCACCACGCGCTCGGAAAAAATCACTAATGCATAGATGCTTAGAAATTTCACCCATTTGTCGCGGCAGATTAATGCGGCAACGCTCTGCACCGGTATCAGGGTCAAATATAATGAGATCGTTTTTGTCGGATGCGACGGGATAAAAACCGTACACCACTTTGGGCTCGAGCATCTTGTCCTGTATGGCTTTTTGAGTCCATGCTTTG
>CBDUFM010000795.1:0-1982 GCA_965366325.1 uncultured bacterium | reverse complement strand
CAATGACACAAGGGAGACTAGCTGTCGCAGCAGAAACACAACGTAGTCCAAGCATGCTATGCACCGTGATAAACCCAGTCTAGTCATTCACTCTCATACAGGATCGACTCAGCAGCATTGTCGCAGGCCGTCAAAGATTAGCATAGTAGGAGCGCTACGCTTAAGACACGTTTTTAATTCCCGAGGTTTTCATGCCACTCAGCATCTGCATTCGCTCCATTCTTAGTCTCGCATTAGTCATGCCCCTCCTCTACGCAGAAGATGCTGGCTCTCATGAGCACAAAGAAAAAGGCATGAACGCCGGTGAAAGCATCGACAACGCAGCTGTCCAAGGCAATAAGGCCATGGACCCCATTACTGATGTGCCTGGTTTGCCGCGCGTTCTCTTAATTGGCGATTCTATCTCGATTGGCTACACCGTCGCAACTCGCATGCAGCTCAAGGGTGAAGCCAATCTGCACCGTGTGCTTAAAAACTGCGGTTCTTCGAACACGGGGTTTTCTGGCACACGCCCCGGTGAGCATTGCTGGCTTGGCGACGGCAAATGGGATGTCATTCATTTCAACCATGGGATTTGGGATACAAAACTTAATGCTAAAACTGGCCTCCCTACTAGCGATGAACAATACCTACAGAACCTCAGTGGTATTGTGCACGCATTAAAAGCAACAGGCGCAACTATTATTTTTGCCACCACGACACCCATTCCAGAGGTATTGCTCACTGAAGTAACGGGCGAGCCAAAAGATAAAAAACGCCTGTTTGAAAACATTGAAAGAAAAAACAAGCTTGCCATCGCACTGATGAAAGAGCAGGGCGTCCTTATAAATGATCTCTATGCGCACATATACCCAAAACGCAAAATCTACTGGGCTCACGACGGCAACGATCTTCATTTTACGAAAGACGGCAGCGCCTATTTAGCAGAGGCCGTCGCCGCACAGATTCGCGCGGCCATAAAACTACGTAGCAATAAATAATTTGAATTTTGCTAGGCACTAAGCGCCATTGTACATAGAGACCGAACACAGGGAGCACTGCGCCGCATCTGCGCCGATACGTGGTCATCTACTCCACTGCTCAGCACTGATTATGACTTCCAATTCGACTGAGATGCAGTAAGTGATAACAGGAGTTATCTACGATATTCATCCATCAATTCATCTACTGCCCAAACGAGTTCATGACGCCTTATGCCGACCTTCACACAGCTCATCCATACCATCACCATCACCTGCATCTTACTTGCCTGCAGCCTACTCGGTTCAGCGCAACTCAGCGCAGAGGAGCTGCGCTTAGCGGCTATGTTTAATAGCGGTATGGTTCTTCAACAAAAGACTGCGGTTCCGGTCTGGGGTTATGCACCGGCTGGGAGTGCCATTAGCGTTCAATTTGGTGAACAAACCGTAAGCACAGCGGCTGACGACCAAGGTGCGTGGAAAGTAATACTGAAACCAATGCCTGCGAACAGCAGCGGCAGCACCTTAAAGGTCACCAATAATGAAACTCATATCAGCCTAGAAGATGTCTTAGTCGGCGAAGTCTGGATCGCAGCCGGTCAATCGAACATGAATGCGGGTGGACCAAATAAAGACACCGGCTATTACCCCTTCTACGAGTCACCAGCCGATGCGGATGCCATTGCCCCCGTGCGCATGGTACGTTATGGCTGGGGTGCGAGCCTCGAACCCCTCGTCGACAATAAACCGGCCACGGCCACGCAAGCTACGTGGAAAAACATGACGCAGGCTGATTACAAAAATGTGAATACGCCAACACAGTTTGCGCGCATCCTGCGTGATAAACTAAAAGTACCGGTTGGTATACTGCACGTCTCCGTTTCCGGCACCAATCAAGCCGCTTGGATGCATCGCAAAACCCTAGAATCTTTCCCATCCAAAAAGAAAGCAAACTTTTATGAAGAGTTTCTCGCTACATTGACTGAAAAATTAGCAAAAGATAAAAACACCAAAACATGGGAC
>CBDUFM010000794.1:0-1986 GCA_965366325.1 uncultured bacterium | reverse complement strand
ATTGCACCTGATTTTATAGATGCTGAACATCGTCCTCAGCTCTTACAAGATTTAATCGCGTTTATTCAAGAGCATCTCGCCGATGATTTGCGTGTACCCAGTTTGGCGCATACGTTTCATTGTAGCCCCAAGCACCTGACCAATTTATTTAATCAATTCCTTAGCGTGAGCCCTGCCGCATTTATACGTGAACAGCGCATCGCACGAGCCTGTCATTTATTACGTGAGTCAGAACGCAGTATCGAGCAAATAGCAGAAGACGTCGGCTTTGCAAACCGCGCCTATCTATCCAGAGTCATGCAGGCAATGACGCATGTTCCACCTGCTCGTTATCGCAAGCGGCATCAACAATAACCTAGCAGACAGCCTAGGGTAAACGCAATGTTTTTCCGGGATGCCACATGCCCGGCACTTCTATAGTGACTGGCTGCGCCGCGCGACCATAGCGATGTTGTGCCAGATGCTGATCCAATAAATGAACGCAGCGTGCACCAACATCCTCAAAACACATATTCACGCCAGACCAGTCTTCGCGTGGATTGGCATTTAAGACCAGCACCGATATTTTTTTTAGCAGGTCAGTCGCAACGTCACGCAAGTGCAGCGCCGCATCACGCTGGCACAGAACGCAATCCGCTTGGGATGATTTCAGGCGCTTGGGTAAAGCATCTACTGCAACGGCATTCTTGCCCCTATGCACAATCGGCAATAAGGTAAATAAGCCTGACTCTGCTGCTGCGCTTAAGGCCCCCACCTGCATGCGTTCATTAATACTCATCGGATCTAGCGCGTTTATAAATAAAACCCGACGGCACGATGCCTGGACAATCTGTGCGATAGCTAATTCGGTATTATAAAACACAGCCCCTTTGACCAAATCCAATGGTGGCCGACGCGCGCCCATGCCCATGGCTACGCCGACAAAATCCTCAAACGGAAAATCATCATACCACGCATCATCGTTATGAGCCTCAACCATGATGCCGCGCACGCCGAGATCTTTTAATTGCTGCGCTATTATTCGTGGATCGCCTAAATCAAAACGCTGTAAGCGATAACCCAATTCCTGCGCTGCGCGACGAGCACCGCGACTAATCTGGGTTGCCATATGCGAGCGCTGACTCAGCACCGCGATTAATGGTGACTCGGGCCGTTCACGCCAGCGTTGCCGTGCCCAATGCGCTAGAGCAGGGTCCAAACGATAACCCATCTCCGCTGCCGTCGCCATGATAATCGCACGCCGTTCTGGGCTAATACGTGGATGTCCACGCAGGGCTAGCGACACAGTCGCCACACTAACGCCGCAGGCAGCGGCTAAGTCTCGTTGGGTTGGGTTTTTGGTGCTCATATAGTTAACGTGTTAACTAAATTAGTTGATCTCATCTCTAAGCAAGCCTTAAGCTACCAACATAATCACTAAGAAAGAGCCATACATGACCAACATCAAACCCAACATAATTCTCATCGTGTCAGATCAGCATCGGGGCGACTGGATGTCCTGTACTGGTGATAAACATGTGCAGACGCCGTATTTGGATGCGCTGGCGGCGCGTGGGGTGCGCTTTGATGATATGTTGTGTAATTATCCGCTCTGTGGTCCATCGCGGATGTCATTTTTAACGGGGCGTCATCCCTTTCGTAATGACATTACGATTAATGAACATTCTTTAAGCAGTGATACGCCAACAATAGCACATGCACTTGGCTTGGCTGGTTATGAATCGGTACTTGCCGGGCGCATGCATTTTAATGGTGCTGATCAGCGTCACGGTTATGAGAAACGTTTAGTTGGTGATGTTTGTCGTTGTTATGCGGGTGGCCCGATTACACCAGTCCAAGGTGAGCTTGATGGCACGATGGGTAATTTAAAAAAGGCTACGGAAAAGGCCGGACCCGGTGATAATTTTATTTACGATTATGATCAGGATGTGACCAGCGCTGCGGAACGATTTATGCGTGAGCGTGATGATGAACGTCCGCTTTTTA
>CBDUFM010000793.1:0-1986 GCA_965366325.1 uncultured bacterium | reverse complement strand
GAATTTGAATATGGCTACCAAGCAGACAGTCGCGCTTGCGCAATCCGGGCAAAATGAGCTGCCAGCGCTTGGCTTTGATCAGGCCAACGGATTCAAGGAGGTAGCCACGTAGGCAGTTAATCACTTGCTTCATGTCGAGGGGTTCTTTGCTGCCGAGCATGTCCATGCTGATTGGTGCGCGACCATTAAACAGGCTCTCGCTGGGCGCGTGTTCCCAGCTTGGTGCGACATTGAGGCCAATACCGATAATCATGGCGAAGCGGTCGGCGTGGCGCTTGCCTTCGCAGAGTATGCCAGCGAGCTTTCTGCCGGCGACAAAGCAATCGTTCGGCCATTTAATGTCCACGCGCTCAATAGTGCAGAGGTCTTCGACACAGTGCGCGACGGCGAGGCCAGCGCACATGCTCATGCTTGGCCCGAGTAGGTCCTCATCGAGCTCGACGACAAAGCTAGCCGTTAGCACGCCACTATCAGAATGCCAATGACGGCCCGCCTGGCCGCGTCCCTGTTCCTGTTGTTGGGTCCAGACGCAGTCGCCATGGGCCAGCTCGGCAACATGTTCCATGGCCCAGGTGTTGGTGCTGGGGCAGCTGGCTAGCTCTATAAGCCACGGATAGTCTGGGGATCTCTGCGTCATGCTGTGCTTATCGTTGTGAAACGGAGGTAAAACGACAAAAGGCCGCGATGGAAACATCGCGACCTTTGGGAATGTCTATAGGTGTTACTGCAGATCTGGCGACGATTTATTGGCCGGCTTCTGATGCAAGTTTCTTCTGTAACTTACGTAGCTCACGGCGCTTACGCTCGCTTGGCTTGTCGTAGAACATAGCCTTTTTAACGTCTTTGGTGAGACCTTCTTTTTCGCAACGCTTCTTGAAGCGGCGGATAGTTTTTTCGAGGGGCTCGCCCTGACGTGATTCAACTCGGATCATACAATACCTCTACCTTTAATCGTCCCTTGAGTGGGGCGGCAGATGATGTGGCCTAAATAAGAATGGCAAGTGCTTTTTTTTTACAGATTTGGGCTATTCTTTATCTTGCGAATGCTTTGGTGAGGCCTGATCTGGAATTGATATGTTGTCATCCTGTTGGTGGAGCTGCCATGCTATATCAGTGGCAACTATGAACATACACAGGCATGTTAAAAAGCGCTCCTCTGCTGTATCTTCTAGCATGCCCATGGCGTGGTAGCTTAAGAGGACAACGACTGCAGTTCTGCAGTTTAGCTTCCAACAATATGATAGCAGCCAACTGTGAGCAATGAGCCAGAGCGCTAGCCCAACGATACCATAGGAGCAGCCGATCGCGAGGATGTTATTGTGGGCGTGTGTGCCTTTCGATGAGTGAGGATTGTCAGACGTACTATTTATGACAAACGCTTTGCGTGCCCCTCTAATGCCACCATAGCCAACGATGGGTTCATTTTTGAGGTTAGACCAGCTTAATTTCCAAATCGCTACACGCCCATCTTGAAATTTAAGGACGTTGTCGATTCTTTTTTGAAAGGAATCATTCTGGTATAATAATGCGGTGGCAAGTATGAGCAGGCTTATTCCAAGTCCAATGGCACTGGATGTCTTCTTGAATGACCATTTTTGTAAAAAAATTAATGGTGAAACGATAAAGAATCCGCCTAAGGCCAGCCTCGTTTTATTGAGAAATATGCAAAGGCCCCATAAAAGAGGAGGGAAAACCTTGTAATTTATATTACCCCATGACATAACCGTTAGGGTTGTGAGGGTTAGCATGGCGGCAAATTTTAGCGAGTTATCCCATGTGCTACTGGGTCTTGTGTCGGTGAAAAATGCACCGGAGGTCGGATCGGACCAAGAGAATGTTGCATCATGATAGAAATCGAAATGCCAGAATCCTTGTAGTAAAACAATGAACCCAGCGATACAGGTGCCTATAAATAATAGACGAAGCATCCATTCACGTCGTTTAATGTCTGCCCAAGGTAATGCAGGTACAAACAGGAGTGGAAGC
>CBDUFM010000792.1:0-2015 GCA_965366325.1 uncultured bacterium | reverse complement strand
AATGCAGAATAATCAGGCTGATGCAGAACTCATGCGCAGCTTTGAAGCCCACCTCCGCGAAATCGGCCAGTACGCTGTCGCCCCTGTTTGTCGACATCGCTTTATTACCAAACATTTTGGACAAAGCTGGCCACCACCCGAGTCTTCGCACGCCGATCGTCCCGAGACAGCAGATGCAGACAACTGCGGCGCCTGTGATGTCTGCCTTGGTGAAACCAAGAAAATTCCTGATGAAGAAGCCCTCTTACTAGCGCAGAAAATTATTTCCGGGGTCTGGCGCTGTGAAAATAAATTTGGTGCTGGCCATGTCATCGATGTCCTTCGTGGCAATCGCACCGAAAAGGTCTTACAAAATAAACATCAAAACTTAAGTGTCTTTGGCTTACTCAGCGAATACCGCGACCAATTATTGCGCGCCTGGATGGACCAGCTCGTCGTGCAAGATTATGTCCTCAGCATTGAAAAAAATGGCTACCCAATCCTGTGCATCAGTGATAGCGGACGCGCTCTGTGCAAGGGCGAAGGCAGCGTCCATCTCAGCACCGTCGACGTGAAGGGCAAACGCAGCAAAGGCGCGGCGCCGAAAAAAGATACCCCAGAAGATTGGGAAAACGTCGATCGCGACTTGTTTGAACAATTTCGCGAATTACGCAAGCGCATTGCCGATGAATTAGGGAAACCACCCTACATAGTCTTTAGTGATGCCAGCCTACGTGACATGGCACGGGTACAGCCCACCAACCAAGAAGAATTTCTATCCGTGCATGGTGTCGGCAAGCAAAAATGCACCGCGTATGCCGACGCATTTATGAGCATGATTTTAGAAGGCGATATAGACAAAGCCTTTGCACTCTACGGATCTTAGCGTTTTTTGGTAAAAAGATAGCTTATAAACGAATAGATGCTGGCAAATCTATAGGTTGGATCGACGTACTTTTCGATGACGTAAAACATAAAATAATATAACCTAGCCGAAGCCCAAATCGCTAATGCCAAGAGCGCCGCGATGGTCCATGATTGCGTCTCATAGATAATAAGCCCAACGGCTAGCAACAGTATGATCAGGAATAAAAAACCCTTCAGATAGATGAGCTTTTTACTGCGCAAGTCAGACATTGATACAGGGCCCGCGCTTTAGCCGCGCGCTAAACGTTCCAGCAAGGGGTCTGGGATCCCGGCATCCGCAAATCCCTTGGCGCGCAATAAACAGGCTGGGCAGGTTCCGCATGGTGGCACGGTTCCGTTATAACAGGTATGACTCCAAGCCAGTAAGTCCATCGCGTCTAACTCTTGGGCTAACTCTATGCTCTCACCCTTCGTTAATTGCATTAACGGCGTAAAGATTCTAAACGGCGCTTCCATACCTGCGCGCAATGAATCCTGTAGGGCATGCATCGTCGATTCGCGGCAATCGGGATAGCCGCTGTAATCCGTCTGACAAACACCCGTCACCAATTCAGTGATACCGCGCTGATAGGCGTAAGCCGCAGCAAAGTTCATGAAAATAAGATTGCGGCCCGGCACAAAGGTATTGGGTAAATTATTTTCTTCGCGCACACCAGCGCTCACCGCCTCATCACCAGTAAGCGAGTTGCCACCCAAATGCCGAAAGCTATCGATCGGCAACAGGTACCAAGGCACCCCTGCTAATGCGGCAATCTTCTTCGCCGCTTCGAGCTCAATCCGATGCCGCTGCCCGTAGTCAAAGGTAATGGTTTCAACACGCTTATAATGCTTCAAGGCCCATGCCAGACAAACGGTTGAATCTTGGCCCCCAGAGAGGACCACCAAGGCTGCATCTTTATTGACTTCCATAGCGACATCCTGTAGCCAAGCCCGCCTTGAACAAGTGAATGCCTGTGCAACCTGAGGGCCTATGAGCCAAGACTTCCCAGCTGCAGGATTTGAACTGGTCGCCCCCTACGAAGCAAAGGGCGATCAACCACGTGCTATTGAACAATTGACTCAGGGCCTCAAAGAGGGCCTCCAAAACGTCACGCTCTTAGGTGTCACAG
>CBDUFM010000791.1:0-2019 GCA_965366325.1 uncultured bacterium | reverse complement strand
ACGTTACACGTTTTGCCCAAGCTCAGTTAAAACTTGGTAAAATTGAATTTGATCGCGCCTTCTTCTCTGGCGCCGGTGCACGCGCGCCCTTCTTTATTCATGCCTGCAGTAAACACTTAAATGCTCAGGCAATTGTTTTTAACCCCTTCCCGAGTGCGGTTGTCAATTTACCACCGTCGCAAATGGATACCCTCTCCGAATTACCATCACCGTGGGGCCCCTGTCTAGGCACCGCTCTGGTCGACCAGATCAAACTCGATGGCTTGCACCAAGTGCATCGCGAAACTAAACAGTTCCGCGAAACCAGCGGTATCCTGCGCCTTGCTGCAGCATTAACTGCCGCCTTGTTGGTCTGGTCATTTGTCAATCAATTCATCGTTACTGGTAAAACTGACGCCGGCCTTGCAGTTCTCAAAGGCAATAACGACGGCCTCGTGCCCGATGCTCAACAAAAAATTGCGCAGCTCGATGCCATTAAATCTGATCATCAAAAAACGCTTGATAAAAGTAAATTTATTGATGGCGAACGACGTCCCGGTAAAATATCCCACGAAATACTTGCTGCCATCACCGCCACACAAGATCTCGAAACCTGCCCGGTGTCTGTGCAATCCCTTACGGTGCAACGACCCGGCAACGGTTTAGTTGTGGTGGAAATTCACGGTCGCGCACAATCTATTAATCGCTTAGATACTGCCACCGTTATCAGTCGCTTCGAAGAAGGCTTACAACAACGGCTGCCATTTTTCAAAACGCCAATGACCAACATTCCAGCGGATACGGCAAATGCACCACAAGGATATCATGCCTTCGCATACCGCCTCGAATTCCCAGATACACTGTAATTGCTGAAGCGCTGTGACCCCCTTACAAATTAAGCGTCACCTCAACAAAAGCCTGAGCAGTGAACTCGCTGAGGTCCTCGTACCGCTAATTAATTGGCACCACACTAAAACTGGGGTGACCGCCATTTTACCCAACCCGATTTGGGAAGATGTTTTTCTTAAGTACGCGGCCGATGATCTGCGTAGCAATTTAGAATCACGTGGGCTAAAACTGCGCCACCGTTGTCGCATGCACACAGCCGAACAACAGCACAACATCGGCCCCAGCTTCGAGAATTTCCTGCATGACCCCGGTAATGAATTCGCCATTTCTGCCTGTAAACGCGTCGTTGATGCTCCAGGTATTGAACACAATCCGCTGTACCTCTATGGGCCAAGCGGATGCGGTAAATCCCACTTACTCCAAGCCATTGCGCATGAATGCGTTGGCTTAATGGGTGACGACGCAGTCCTCCACCTGCATGGACCACGTTTTGTGAATCGTGATGCACATAAATTAGCAGAACGAACTGAAAACAGCATACGCAATAGCATTGAAGCAGCTGCTGTCATTATTTTTGATGATGTCGATCCGCTAACCAATCGTAGCTTAGCACAAGAAGAACTCTTCCATTTAATTAATGACAGCCTGGAACAGGGTAAGCAATTAATTTTTACCGGTTCCTTAGTTCCACAAAAACTGCATCTAGAAGAACGGCTTGCGACCCGTCTTGGCTGGGGACTCAGTGTCGGCATAGAAGCCCCTTTAACCGAAACGCGTCTCGCCTATTTACAAGTGCTTGCTGGCGATGCCCTCAGCGATCTCGATAAAAATGAACTAGCGCAATTAGTCGACACCACTGCCCCAAACATGCACAGTATTCTGAAATTATCAGAGCGCCTCATTAATGGTGAAGATGTATTGCGCAGCGATGACCAAGCCAGTTTTGACTCTATTCTAGAAACGGTCGCTCATCAATACGCTGTGCGACCTGGCGATATCATTGGTAAACGCCAGACCAAAGTCATCGTGCGCGCTCGACAAGCAGCGCTCTTACTTGGCCGGCGCTTAACCCGACACAATCTCGAGTCTCTCGGTGGTATGGTCGGTGGCCGCGATCATTCAACGGTCATCTACTCTATTCGTGAAGCAGAAAAACGCATCGAAAATGACGCACAATTTTCTAAAGATATC
>CBDUFM010000790.1:0-2021 GCA_965366325.1 uncultured bacterium | reverse complement strand
CTCACATGCACGCAGACGTGCGAGCATGGCTTCAACTGGATCGACATGTTTTTCTTGCAGATTTGGCAAACGTTCAAGCTTTAAAGCATTGGCAAAGATCAAACCCTCGGCGTCGCAAAATGACTGTAAAAGATCTGACAATCCGTGAAACCAATCAAAACCCATATGCGTATCAAGATAGCGAATAGGCAAATCAAAGGCACGTGCCTTGGCCAATTGCGCCGCAATTTCATTCATGATCTGATCATTACTCGGCCGTGTTTTTTCATCGCCGTAACGTTCCCACAAATCTGTGCAACTGGTGTAAAAAGTACCATCATCATAGACGAGGCTCGAAACTTCTGCTACCGGCAGCACTGGTCCCCAACGATCCGAACTCCATTCATCAGTAATTGTCGCATGCAGACCGAGTTCCAAATCAGAGCAATCTTGTAAGCGCCGTGCCGCGTCTTCAAAATGTGGCGCTGGTACCATAATGGATGTATTTTTCACCAAGCCATCTTTATACGCATCAACAATTGCTTCATTCGCAATTAAACTTGAACCGATATCATCTGCGCGCTGTACAATGCGAATAGTCATGTTGCTCCCCTGTGTTCACTGCTGCACCAGCTACCCGCTGCCAGCACATCAAGCATAAGCAAGAAACACAGCTCGCCAACAGCCTAAACAGCACACATACATGTATATTGCCCCGCGCCATTTCTCGCAGGCCAAGCTAGCCATCTGCGCTTTAGCGTTCAGCATTGAACACAGTGATAATACAATACCTACGCGATAGACTCTTTACGAAACTGGCTCGGCGTCATACCCGTATACTTTTTAAACAGCGTCGCAAAATACTGAGTTGTTGAAAAATCTAATTCCAAAGCAATGTCGGTAATCGTAAGTTGATCATTGGCCAACAAGGCCTTCGCGCGTCTCACCTTTTCGCGACTGACATAATCCATCGGTGAATAACCGGTATAACTTTTAAATTGATTATTAAAGCGATTATTACTGAGACCGGCAATCTTTGCCAACGGCTCTATACCCGCGAAAGCCTGTGGTTCCTGTCTAATTTTTTTCAGCACTAATTCCAATCGCGGATCGAGATGCGGTTCCGCATGCATGGCTGCTTGCCCACAATCAATGAGGACCATTAAAATTTGCAGCAACGCCGAGTGAATGCGCAATGCCGCATACGGACCAGCCGCCTCAACTGCACCAAGGATTTGTTCAAAATACTTCGGTACCGACACATGACCAAGGAAATGCCGCGGTAAATTGTGTAATGTCTGCGCCAAACTATCGCTACATGCTCCCTGCGCCGCAAAATCAAGCGCACGCAAATCAACACTTAACCAATATAAATCGCCCGCTTCGTGAATACTGTCCACGCCACCGTGTGGCTCATCTGGATAGGTCAGGGTTAATTCACCGGGCTCAACAATATAATCCTGCTCTTCATCGCCAGCCCACCAATGCATGCGCCCCTTGTTTAAATAACAAATCTCAAAACAGCCGTCATGAACATGTGCACCCAAGCCAGGCCGCGACTTAGATAAACGCGCGTGCCCCACCTGACGCAGTGCCGGTACGCCAAGCTCGAAGCCGGTATAATCGCGTCGTTTTTCCCAGTCCTCAGCCATGTTCAAAATACTATCGGCATGCAGCCTAAAGGCAAAAGCCAGTAGCGAGCGAATCTTTTATAAAATAGACTGCGCCCGCCAATCAAACATATCTGGATCACATTGCGCAAAGGCCTTGCGTGGTATTCTACAAAAACCACGCAACACCGAATCGTGACGGTAACGTTTGCCCTTAAAACTGATGGAGCAGGCCAGACTGACAATGCGCTGTTCAATATCCACCTGATAATCAACGCGCATCTGGCGCCCATCCGCTGCGGGGAAGCGCCCCAAGACGGTCACCTGCACCGCATCGCCAACACATTGGTAATCAATTACTAGTCCATCCACAGCGTCATCCATAGGCCACTAGTCTAAGGAAGGCCAATCGCACAAGCAAAGCCTTGCATC
>CBDUFM010000789.1:0-2031 GCA_965366325.1 uncultured bacterium | reverse complement strand
CAAGCTCTCACTCGCGCTGGATGAATTAAAGCGTCGCGGCATTTCGCATGGCTGGGTTCGTCCAGAATGTGTACAAATTGGTCCAAGCGGCACTGTCATTCTTGATGACGTCGCGGCACCAAAACTACACACCTTCCTCGTCCGTGAAGGTCGGGGTCGTACTGCGTCCACCGAATACTACCTGGCACCAGAGCACCAAACTGGTGACGTGCAAAGCGATGAACGCACTGACATTTTCCTCTTAGGCTTATTGTTATTCCGCATGCTCACCGGCGAAGGCATGGTGACTGGCTTTAGTGCACATGAAGCACTCCATAAATTAAAAAGCGCTGGGCCACGCTCTGTGCGCTCGGCCAACTCTGAATTAAGTCGCGAGCTCGATAACTTGTGTGCACAAATGTGCGCACTTGAGCGTAAAGACCGCTTCCAATCTATGACAGAGCTGTCTGACCTACTGGCACGATTTGGTGGCGGCGCAAAACGTCACACCCTACGTCAAACCCGCACACAGACACGCAGCAGCATTAATCAATCACGCCACACCGGCGTGCACACCAACAGCGTGCAACGCAACACCACGTCACGCCACAACCGCAACAGCAGTGGCGGCAATTCTTATCATGAAATTGAACACCACCCCAGCCCCAAACCAAAACGAGGCAGTAATTTATTCACCATTATTTTATTGATCCTCTTGGTCGCAGCTGGCGCGGTAGCCTATCATTTCTATCAAGAACAAGAAGCGCGACTGGCCACAATCCGTGAAGACAAATACAATGTACCCAAGAAACAGCCGGTTAAAAAAGAAGCTAAAGACGATAAAAAAGCGGAACCAGTTATTCGCAAAAGTCTAGAAAGTCGCATTGACGATGCACTCGATCAATTCGAAAAAGAACCGGGCAACAAAACACTCGATGCCAAAATTACGGAAGACATCAGCCAAGTTAAAGCCGGCAAACGCAAAGTGCAATTAATTGATCGCCTAAAACGCATTCGCGAAGCCCATGGCGATATCCTCGCCAAACAAAACAAGGACGACAAAACAGCAGCCGCTCAAGGCGACACGACTAAAACTGAAACACCAGATAACACGGTTGTCGCGGTCAATCCTGCCAATGGCAACGACGGCAGTGAAGCACCCAATGCCGCGAAATTAATTCAAGACATCGATTACCACTTACAACTCAGTCACTTTGGCAAAGCACGAGCAGCGGCGCAGCTTATTCCACTCGCTGCGGTTAAAGAGACCCAAATTGCTCGAATTAATCAAAGTCACAGCAAGGCAAAAAGCCAGCTGCAACTCAGCATAACGGCCCTCAATGACTTAGCCGAGGTATCGAAAGCACTCAATCCACCGCGTAATGACTGGGGCATGGAAGGCGACCGCGCTTGGGCTGACAACCTCTATGTACTTGCCAAGCAACGCATCGAAGCCGTCGCTCAAGAAACGGCTAAACCGGCCACACCAGACACAGCACAAAAAACAGAAGAAGCCAAGACCTTAGATAGACCCGTTACCATCAATGGTGTGCAATTTAATGCCCTGATTAAAGATATTCAAATTGATGAACTGCTCAGTAAAGGCGATGTCAATACGGCACAGACCCTACTGAAAGAATTGCCCAGCTCGATTAATGAAGCACAGGCCATCAACTTTAAAATACAAATACACATGCAATCCATTGAAGTCATGAGCAAGGCCTTCAAGGAAAACAATATCCGCTTCCGCGTTAAGGCACCATTCAACAGTGCCGAGCGCTGGGATGTAACAGATATCATGCAGAGCGGCCTACAATTACGCTCTCCACAGGGCAGTTCCACTAACGCAAAATGGGACCGCATAGAAAAAGGCGAGCTAGAAAAGCTATACTCTGCTATTGCCAATCACGAAAACGGAACTGGCAAAGAACAGGCCATTGCCTGCGTCGCCCACCTCCGCCTCGATCAACTTGGACCAGCAACTATTGCGAAAAACAATGCTCGTAAATTAAACTACGATCAAGAGAAGACCCTCGAACTACTCATCAACAT
>CBDUFM010000788.1:0-2040 GCA_965366325.1 uncultured bacterium | reverse complement strand
CGGCATCATGAAGACCAGCGCCTGAAAGCAAACGGCCACAACAACAGCCTCAGCGCGGCACCCAGTGTAGCATTGTTCCCCACTACCCAGCCTAGGCAAAGCCAGCTTTACATCTAAACTGCCGCTATGGCTCATCTAACCGTGCGTATTAAGGGTGTCGAAGGACACTATAAAGCGAAACTCGATAAAGACCGCATGGTCCTCGGACGTTCGTCCAAATGCGATATTCTCATCGAAGATGTCGACGGCGTTTCAAGAGAACACTGTGTGTTCATTCGTGAAGATGACAGCTGGTACCTCGAAGACCTCGGCACCACCAATGGCACCAAGCTCAACAAGGATCGCATTGAAGGCCGGGTTGAGTTGAACGAGCGCGACGTCGTCAAAGTCAGTAAGGTTCGCCTCACCGTACACGTTGACAGTGAAAGCCAAAAACTGCGCACCCAGGCCGCGCCAGAACAAACAATTGGCGAATTTGACCCCAAAGAATCTATTCAATGTCATTCCTGTGATACCTGGGTCAGCATTGCGCATCGCCTACCCGGCGAGCAAATGGCCTGCCCTCGCTGTAACACAATCCTCTCGATCCCAGTTCTGGTTCCTGCATGAGTGAATTTGGCAACGCCAAAACGTTGCCCTCGCTCGATCCACAATCACCACAGGTCAAAACCAGCAGCTGGAAACGCTGGCGTCGTCGCATCTGCTATCTGTTGATTGGCCTCTGCATTGGCGCAGCCCTCGGCTTACACTTTTTACCTGGTCCGCTGCTAGCCCAAACGCTACGTGGGATTGTGCGCGACGGTGGCCTGCGAATGACAGAACCAAGCCACAGCTCGCTGAGCCTGATTACTTCACAGGCTGCGATGAATGATGTTGCCATCTACAAAGACAAACACGCTGAAGCATTGCTGGCATGGGAGACCTTGGATTTTCACGCGGATACACTGAGCTTCCTATTCACGGACACGTATGCTCTTGATGCCTTCCGCATGGAAGGACTCCGCATCAACCTGCGCTATCCCAACGATTATCAGGGCAGCGGCAGCTGGGAAGATTATTTTCACGAGCTACAACAACAATGGGACGAACAGCGCGCCCAACAGCCTAGCCGCAGCAAAAAATCCAAGCTACGCATCCAACACATGCAGCTGCGCGGAGACGCCATCCTATGGCCTCAAGAATCGGACTTTGATATCAGGTCCTTTCAACTTGACGCACACGATTATCGCGACGCAGCGCAAACAGTCCAGCCAACGCCGCTTAAAAATAAATGCCTAGCGCCTGAAGCTCTACAAGTCGACGATTTACAAGAGGAGCTCGTCAGCTCAATACACATAAACGGTGCCGCAGATGCAGCGCTCAGCTTTGAAACGCAGATACTACAGTATACAGATGCTCAACGGGTCAGCCTCGTCATCAAACAAATTCCCAGCGATGCATTAAAGCGCCATCGCATCAGCACGGCCCTAGACAACATTCTTCGTAGCTTTGGCCCCAGTGGCAGCTGTGATCTCCATTTTTTTCAACAGATAAAAGGCGACGCCCGTAGCGGCCGCTTATTATTATGCTCAGACAATGTATTATTAAATCCAAGCAACAGCGAACCGGAACATCTCTTCTCAGCCAACATCCGCAATCTTGCAATACAAATGCGCAAATTGCGCTCACTAGATAAGCATGCCCCTGTCGAATGGATGATGTCCTGGGAACAAACAGGAGCGCAAACTATTAAAATTGATTATGGCATGCACAAATTGTTCAAGCAGCTCAGCCAGCGCATTCAGACGCTGGAAGCTGCAAGAAATCCATAAACATGGTAGCTTAAGGTAATTGGTTAAGGCCAAGACCCAGACTACCTCCAAGGCCCTATTAAATTAAATCGTTGCGACCCTGTGCCTTGAGCTGCTCGTAAACTACTTTTACAGATTGGCTAGAGCCTTTGGCACAGACCAGCACCGCATCATCCGTCAGGACCACACTGACATCTTTCAAACCGATAGCAGCCAGCCTCTGTGAACCATCATTAATCAGCAGACTATC
>CBDUFM010000787.1:0-2042 GCA_965366325.1 uncultured bacterium | reverse complement strand
TTTCAGCATTAACTTTCGCAATGGCCCGATTATAACCGTTTTTGTCAGCCAGATAGAACAGGCCACCAGCGCACACAACAGCGCCAACAGCCACCACAACAGGTTTTGATATAGCATTGAGCATTTATGCCTTGCGTTTTTCGCTCAACGCCTGCGTTGTTATAGTGCGTAGATAAACACCACCAGCCGCATGCACCGCACCGATCACCAGGCTAACAACGGCAAACTGCTCGGATGTCAAAAGCGGCTGCATCAGCTGAATACTGCCATTGATCGATGTGATCATCGCCATCACAATATTAAAATTAATCGTTTTTGAATTTGTCATAAGCCCACCGTTTTATATTCCGCCATTTGAGCGCTAGCCAGCTGAATAACGCCGCTAATCCAAGGAAAACTGGATGTTTGTCACTGACTTTGGGCCAACCACCGGCACATTTGCCAGAAACTCTGCGCTGTATTGTGATTCCCGGCCATCGGTATCAATAACCGTCATTACCACGTAAGTATCGCCGGCAGGAAAATCAACCGTGTGCGCGGTGCGTGGCCCTTCGATAACGATTTCGTTTTGATAATCCCCCGGCTCTGCACCATAGTAAATTTTATAGCCGCCAATCTCAGACACTGGCAGCAATGTGCCATCCTCGCGCTCGGTTGGATTGGTCCATGTGATTGTTTGGGCCATCGCCTGCTCAGTGAATGCCATTAATAATGCAATAACTACAACGCCAATCCAGTTTTTCATTTGATTATCCTCAAGGTTAAATTATTTGTATTCATACCATGCGCCGGTGCGCATCATGTATGACAGATCGACCGCCCGGCGGCCAACCTGGTCAGCCCATTTGCTATCAAGCATTTCAGTTGCTGCCATGAAATACTGGCCATTTTCAATAAAGCCGATTGTTTTTCTGAATCTTGAAAAACGCGATAGCCCGAGATTAAACACCATATTTAATATAACGCCCTGGCGTACCTCATCTAAGGCATGATACCAATGGAATGAATTGCAATCGGCCTCGGCCTGTATAAGATCCATCTTTAGCAACCGCTCGGCTTCGACCTCATCGATGGGCCTTTCAAGGTTGTGGCCATAACCGACCGTCAAAACGCCAACCGAATCCTTGTAAGGTTTCAGTCGCAGCCCTTCATGGCGTTTTATTAAAGCAATCGTTTTTTCGTGGATCATGGGCCAACCTTGCGCACGCAATCCTTGATCTGAAACTCGGCAACCGTCAGCCTTATATCAATAGCGGTGTGCTCGCGCTCATTAGCCTCGCCGCGCTGTGCTATATCGTGCAATATCTCCGCTCTCATCATGGCAGCATCTAATGATGTAAATTCAGCAGCCCCGGCATTAGGATTGAAAGTACTGACAAAGCTGCCTGCGTTGCCACCAAGCAACACAACCAGTGCGACAGCAGCCAGCTTTTTGTTTTCTTCCAACCTTTCCCCCTGGGGCTCATATTGTTTGCCTCATATTACTTTATATCACATGCCTGGACAGATTTTTGCTTATGTTACCCACGCCTAGTAGACCAGCCAGCTCTAGGTGTAGTCAATGTGCCATTATTACCCGATGCGTTTGTTGCAGGGACGGTTGATGTTGTGCCAGCAGTAGCGCCCCACTCCTCAGCAAAGTCTGTTACATCGTCAATAATATCTGATTGATTTAACGCTTGATATTTATAACGTCTAACAACTTCTTCCTCAGTCAGTTCTCTAGCATAAACCCTTGCATTAAAAATAATTCCAGGAGAAGTATCAAATATGTGATTACTAGCATCATGCGCTCTGCCAAGAATAGCTGTCCAATCGCCCGTTTTACTCTCTATATTTGGCGCACCTGAATGTTCTGTAACCATGTTCCATTGACGAGTTTTTCTTAATACCCCATCAATGTATAATCCCCAATTACCAAAGCCATCGTGTGTAGTAACTATATGATATTCTCTGCCATGTTCAGGCATAAATCCTGTACGCCACATGGTGCGCATATCAGAGTCTACATTATCAACATCAAAGAAATTAGTGCAGCAAAC